>NZ_NPDI01000027.1:0-202471 GCF_002251265.1 Rhodopirellula sp. MGV
GGGGGTGTGGTGCGCCAGGCTCCAGACCGCCGGCCGCGCCTCCACAACCTGCGGCCGCGGCAAAACCTTCACGCGGCCGCGCGTCCGAAGCAGGACGTTCGGGAGGGGGCGATTCCAGTGAGAAGTCTGCCTCCGTCGTCGACAGCACCGTTCGTATCGATGTCGCGTTGTTGGACAAGCTCATGAACCTGGTTGGTGAGCTTGTTCTGGCTCGAAATCAGATCATGCAATTCAGCGGTGCGACGGAAGATCCCGCCATGGCGGCGGCCAGCCAACGGCTGAATTTGATCACGACCGAATTGCAAGAAGGCGTCATGAAGACGCGGATGCAGCCGATCCGAAACGCATGGAACAAACTGCCACGCGTTGTTCGAGACCTTTCCACATCCTGTGGCAAGAAAGTAGCCGTCGTCATGGAAGGTGCGGACACAGAACTCGATAAGACGATTCTTGAAGCGATCAAAGATCCGCTGACGCACATCGTTCGCAACTCTGTCGACCACGGAATCGAACCTCCCGAAGTTCGTCTCGAAGCTGGCAAGCCGGAAGAAGGCACGCTGTGTTTGCGAGCGTTCCATGAAGGAGGCCAGGTCAACATCGAAATCGTTGACGATGGCGGCGGTATCAATGCCGACCGGGTACGCGATAAGGCGTTGGAAAAAGGCCTGATCACTCCCGAGCAAGCCGACACGATGGGTGATCGAGAGCTCACCAACCTGATCTTGCTTCCGGGTTTTTCGACCGCTGCCAAGGTCACCAACGTTTCCGGGCGTGGCGTCGGCATGGATGTCGTGAAAACGAATATCGAGCGAATCGGCGGCACTTTGGAAATCCAAAGCAAAGGCGGACAAGGTACGACCTTGCGGATCAAGATTCCGTTGACTCTGGCGATCGTGCCCGCATTGATCATCAAGTCTGGTGGCGGCCAATACGCGATCCCGCAAGTCAGCTTGCTGGAACTGGTTCGTTTGGATGGCGCACGTGCCAAGAAAGAAATCGAATACATCCATGACGTCCCCGTCTACCGACTTCGCGAGCACCTGTTGCCACTGGTTTATCTGGACGAGCAACTCGGAATTCGTCCGTTCGGCCAGCATCGACAAGATCTCGACGCGGTCAACATCGTTGTGCTGCAAGCCGAAGACAGACAATTCGGATTGGTTGTCGAAGCGATTACGGACACACAAGAAATCGTGGTCAAACCGCTCGGTGCACACCTGAAAAACATCAGCGCCTACGCGGGCGCAACGATCATGGGCGATGGAACGGTCTCCCTGATTCTGGACGTCATCGGCATCGCGCAGAAAAGTTGCGTCCTGATTGAACATCGCGATCGTTCGCTGCGTGAACATGCCCACCGTGGAATGTCGCGATCGAAAGACGGCGAGTCTGTTCTGATTATCGACTCCGGTGACGGCACTCGCGCTGCGATCCGACTCTCCTCGGTCGCACGACTCGAGGAGTTTGCTACGAACGACTTGGAACGCAGCGGCCATAGCTACGTCGTTCAGTATCGCGGTCAAATCCTTCCGCTGATTTCGTTGAGTTCACAGGTCAGTGACTTTAGCAACAGCGGCCAGGAACGCCTGCATACCGTGGTGTACTCCTATGAAGGTCAAAGCGTCGGCATTGTCGTCGGAAAGATCGTTGACATCGTGCACCAACAGTTGGGCAATAACAACGACGTCGCGTCCGGACGAAGTGTGATTCAAGACCGCGTCACACAAATCGTTGACCTGAAACACGTCGTCAGCCAAGGCGTCGGCATGTCATCGCATTGGTGAGGTGAGAGCGTCACCAGGTTTCGTATCGATTCGTCGAACGATCACTTTTTGCAACGTAGCGTTTAGCGGATCGCATCCAGTCGGTTCTCCGAGATCGACATCAACAGCACGGGGGCGCACTGCAACTTTGGTTGCTTCGGTGCCCCTACCGGTCACCCACCAGCAATCCATTGTTTGTAGCCATCTGAAAGAGACATGTCACAACAATCCAGCCAACAACTTGAGTCCTATTGCACGTTCCGTGTCGACGACCTTTTGTTCGGTGTCGAAGTTTGTCAGGTTCAAGAAGTCATTCGGACACACCCGACAACATCGGTCCCTTTGGCACCCGCGGTCGTCCACGGCCTGATGAACTTGCGTGGGCAAATCGTAAGTGCACTCAACCTGCGATATGTCTTGGGAATGCCCCCCGCCCAATCCGATCACAAACCGATGAACGTCGTCGTGCGTTCTTCGGAAGGCCCGATCAGCTTGCTCGTTGATGAAATCGGTGACGTCGTCCAAGTCGATCGAGATCGATTTGAGCCTCTGCCCGAAACGCTGCAAAGCCAACAACGAGAAATGCTCACGGGGGCCTTCAAACTTGAAGGCAAATTGCTGTTGATTCTCGACATCGATCGTGTTCTTGCCATCCCCGCGTAGTCGCTTTTGCTTTCCAAGCGTTTTGTCCCGATACACCAAAGACACCAGCACAATCACATCGAGAGGCAATTTCCGTGTCATTTAGTCGCTTTACAGTCCGTACAAAAATCGCCTTCTTGGTGGCGGTGGTCTCCACTTGCTTCGTCGGCTACGGACTGTGGTCATGGAAGACGCTGCAGATCGCCAAAGTGAATGGCCCCTATTACGAAAAGATTATCGACGGCAAAAACTTAATCGCCGACATGCGGGCGCCTGCGAACTACATCATCGAACCCTATGCGTTGGCGCTCCACATGGCCAATGAAGTCGATGAAGGCGTCAACGAAAAACAGATGGGCCGCTACATCGCGCATTGCAAGACGTTGAAGAGCGAGTTCAAAGATCGCTACGACTACTGGAATGGGCACCTAAACGATGGCGACATCAAGCGGGCAAAGAATCTGAAATGCTATCCACCGGCGGCAGAGTTCTTTGAATTACTGGAAGCGTCTTTTATTCCGGCATGTGTCAGCGGAGACGCGCGGGCAGCTCAGATGTTGATTCGTGGCCCAATGCGTGAGGCGTTTGTCGAACATCAAAACTCGATCAACCAAGTCATCGACCTGGCGGCGCAGCGAAACCTTGCGACGGAAGCTGAAGTCACTTCGGTTATCGATAGCCGGCGCAGCATTTCCACCGCGTCAACGTTTGGTGTCCTCGTGATCTTTGGCGTCGCCGGATGGTACATCGCACGAGAAACGGTGTTGCCGCTGCGAAGTTCGGCGCTCAACCTACGCCGCCTCTCAAACGACGACTTAACACGTGTCAGTCTTCGCCTGCGTCAGGACTCGGAACACACTTCCGATCAAGCGAACTTGGCGGGTGGTGTCGCTCAACAACTGAGCTCAAACGCGCAAACGCTAGCTACCGCCGTTGACCAATTCGAAGAGAGCATCAAAGAGATCTCTGCCAACGCGTCAAACGCCGCGAATGTCGCTCGCAACGCGGTCGATGCGGCAAGCCTGACGAACTGCACGATCACTCGTTTGGGAGACAGCAGCGGCGAGATCAGCAACGTGATCAAAGTGATCAACTCGATCGCAGAACAAACGAACCTTCTCGCTTTGAACGCAACCATCGAAGCCGCTCGGGCTGGTGAAGCCGGCAAAGGTTTTGCGGTGGTAGCGAATGAAGTGAAGGAGCTTGCGAAGGAAACCAGCAAGGCAACCGAAGACATCATCGGCCGAATTGAAACGATTCAGTCCGATACCAAAGAAGCGATCAACGCCATCGGATCGGTCAGCCAAATCATTTCCGAGATCAGCGAGAGCCAAAACGCGATTGCCGGAGCGGTCGAAGAACAAACCGCGATGACATCGGAGATCTCCAGAAATATCGGGGAAGTTGCGGCCGGCAGTAACGAGATCGTCGAAAGCATCGCGAAAGTCGCCTCCGCGGCGAAGAGTGCAACGACGTACTCCGATCAAACGCTCAGCACGGCCAGCAGCATTGAAAGACTGGCGGAGGAGTTGTTGGCGCTGGTTGGCAATGTTCAAGAAGCGACTCGAAAAGCGGCAGCGTCGTCGAACAAGCCGACGCCCAAAGGCAAGCCGCCCGCGAAGCAAGGCGGCGGAAAGTACCGCCTTCCGGAAGCTCGCGAAGACGCATACCTAGGTTCGTTCTAGCAACGAACCTCACAAACATGAGCGGTGATTCACAATCGAATCATCACGTCCATCTTTGATCGCCCGCGCCGCAACTTGTGTCGCGGGCGACTTTTTTGGGTCTTCCCCATCGCTGTGAGGGCATGCTTTTTGGGCAGTCCCGGATGGCAAGTCCGTGTTCCCTAAGCAATGCAAAATTCTCATTTCCTGGCGGCCATCTGACTAGCAGCCAGCCAAATTTCAACAACCGGCAGCCTTTCACTTTCTTCGCTGCATATCAGGGTCAAAGGTACAACCGATGAAATCCTTAGTCATTGATGACTCTCGCGCAATGCGTCGCATCCTCCGTTCGATCATGTCAGACCTGGGCTTCGACGTCATCGAAGCGGGTGATGGGAAAGACGGGTTGGAGAAATTCACTGCCGAGCGTGACGACATCGAAGTCGTTCTCGTCGACTGGAACATGCCAGTGATGAACGGGCTCGAGTTCGTCAAAGCGGTTCGTGAGCTCGAACAATTCGCCGACAAGAAATTGGTCATGGTGACCACCGAGACCGAGCCGGCTCAGATGGCCAGGGCACTGATGGCAGGTGTCGATGAATTTGTCATGAAGCCGTTTACCAAAGAGATTTTGGTCGAAAAGCTAAAGCTGATCGGCGTTGGCCTGAACACGTCCGAAGTCTAGTCAACCGTCCTACAACCCTGTGTCTACTATCCGTTTTGAAAAAGGAATTCCAATGACCGCCAAAGCAAGTCCCTCGGCAGATGCATTGAAGCAAACGCTGCTGGATCGGTCTGACGAATTGGCAATGCTTCCGGCAGTTGCCAGCGAGGCGTTGGCATTGGCCAACGACCCCGATTGCAAGACCGAAGAATTGGCAAGCGTCATCGAACGCGATGTGAAGCTGGCGACAGAAACCCTGTCGATGAGCAACAACGTTATTTTTTCTGCCAGCGTCCCCGTCGTCAGTCTTCGCCAAGCGGTCGTACGACTTGGTCTGAAACAAGTAAGAAACCTAATCATCAGCTCCAGCGCGGCGAGCTTGATGAAGAACATGCCGTTGGAACAAGAATGGGTTCGTGAGATTATTTGGCAACACAGCTTTCGCACGGCAACTGTCGCCACTTACCTCAATCGCCAATTGCGAATCGGCTTTGACGGCGAAGAGTTTACTGCGGGATTGCTACATGACTTTGGGCGGTTGCTGCTTGCCGTCGCCAACCCAGAGGACTTTGCCGAAGCCGACCCGATGTCGTTCGAAGAGGAAAGTGAGTTCCTGTCTCGCGAACGAAACGTGCTCGGCATTGACCACTGTCAATTCGGTGCTTGGTTTGCCGAATTCAACAAACTGCCTCGGTCTCTCGTTTCGGTGATCGAACTGCACCACTTGCCCGAAACGCACCACCCCAATCAAAAGCTGATCGCGTTGGTCGCGGCCGCCGATCATTTGGCCAGCCATTTTCAACGTTTCGACAAAGACCATGGTTACGACATCGGTTTGAATCGGGGCGCGCACGTCCTGTCGAAGCTGGGATACCCCGAACTACTCGAGAACCGTGATCAGGTTGTCGACGAGATTCTTGACGGAGTTCTCAGCGAGTCCGCTTCCGGTAACTCCGACATTGCATAACGGCGGGAAACATTAAGTCCATGTCTAACGAAATTCGAGTTTTGCTATGTGACGACTCTGCAGTGATGCGGCGATTGCTTCGCGCGTCAATGCAAAGCGAACCGTGCTTGAACGTCGTTTTCGAAGCCGAAAACGGTCGCGAGGCGGTCGACAATGTCAAATCGGTTAAACCAGATGTGATCATCATGGACGTCGAAATGCCAGTGATGGATGGCGTCGACGCGGTGCGTGAAATTCGCAAACTGTCACGTTCCGTTCCCATCATCATGTTCAGCTCGCTGACCAGCCGCGGTGCCGAAGCATCATTGGACGCGATCGAAGCCGGCGCCTCGGATTTCGCGACCAAACCGGTCGGGGCCGGACACATCACTAAAGCGATGGCATCGGTCCGTCGCGAGCTAATTCCAAAGCTGTTGCAATGGACTCGTCGGGCACCAATCGAACCTCCCGTACCCTTTAAATTCGATGCCAAAGCGACGCTGCCGCCACACAATGGCACTCCTACACAACACGAACCGTCGTTTGTACCGGAACCCGGTAAACGAGGGTTTGCGGCAACCTCGTCTGGCCAAGTCAACGTCCTGGGAATTGGCGTCTCGACAGGTGGGCCACAAGCCTTGGCAACCGTACTAGGCGGACTGCCCAAAGACTTCCCCATCCCGATTGTGATCGCCCAACACATGCCACCGGTGTTCACCGGGTTACTTGCGGACCGTTTGGCTTCGCAAACCGGACACAAGGTCCGCGAGGCGACGCACGGCGAAGAACTGCTCGCCGGTAACGTCTTGCTCGCGCCAGGTGATTATCACCTACGGGTCATTCGGGATTCAGGAGTTGTCCGCGCTCAGCTTGATCAGGGGCCACTGGAAAACTCCTGTCGTCCGGCGGTCGACCCGCTGTTCACATCCTTGGCTGATTGCTACGGGGACCGAGCCCTCGGTCTCGTCTTGACCGGAATGGGACAGGACGGGGCATTCGGCTCGAAGCGGCTACGGGAACGTGGTGCGCATGTTTTCGCGCAAGACCAGGAAACGAGCGTGGTCTGGGGGATGCCCGGCCAAGTGGTAAAGGCGGGACTCGCCAACAAAGTCTTGCCGATCGGCCAGATGGCTAACGAAATCACTCGAATGGTGCGTGCCGGCCAACCGGCAAGCATCACTTGATCTATCACGGGGAAAAAACACAACGATGACCCTTGCTACATCAGATATCGACTTCCTCCGTGATCTCGTTGCCAAACATTCTGGGAACGTGATCGCGCCGCGGCAAGTTTACATGCTTGAGCAGCGACTCGCCCCGCTGGCCGGAACGATTGGCCTAGGCGACGTCCCCGCGCTCGTTGCGAAGCTACGCTCGACGAATGACGCCAACCTTTCCAATCAGGTGGCAGAAGCCGTCACAGTTAACGAGACGAGTTTCTTTCGTGACATGCATGTGTTCGAAGCCATGCGTAAGTCAGTCATTCCTGACTTGATGAAAAAGAACGAGCGATCAAAAGAAATACGCATATGGTGTGCCGCGTGCTCCAGTGGCCAAGAACCCTATTCGCTTTCGATGGTGATCCGAGAACATTTCCCCCAACTCGCTAGTTGGAAAGTCAGCATCGTCGCGACGGACCTGTCCGAAGAGATGCTTTCCAAATCACGTTCGGGTGCTTACTCGCAACTCGAAGTCAACCGCGGGCTGCCGGCAAAGAGCCTGGTTCGTTACTTCGAGCGCAAAGGCGCGTCGTGGCAAGCGAAACGTGAACTGTCGGAATTAATTGACTTCCGTCGGTTAAACCTCACTACCCCTTGGCCATTTCTTGGCCAGTTTGACGTCATCTTCATTCGCAACGTCCTAATTTATTTTGACCAACGTACGAAGGCTGACATCTTGACGCGAATGCGGAGAGCTCTGCGGCCCGACGGGTACCTGTTCATTGGCGCTGCCGAGACGACGATCGGTCTAAACGTTCCCTTCCAGAGGACTGAAATTGATGCAACCGTTTGCTATCGACCAAACAGCCAGTGACCCGAACGATGATGATGACTCACTTGTGACGGTCGACTTGATCGCACAAATGGTCGACAACCTTTTCACAGCCATGCTTGAGATGGATGTCGATGCTTCACCCATCGCACCACCTGAACTCGATGCCGAAACACTCTCGGCGTCGATCCAAATCAGCGGCGAACGAAGCGCACTCATCCAAGTGTTCGCGTCACATGACCTGGCAACCAAAATCGCAACCGCCATGTTTGCGACGGAAGCCAGCGACCTGGCCGAAGAAGAAATCCTGGACGCGCTTGGCGAAGTCGTCAACGTCATTGGCGGAAACGTCAAAGGTGTCTACGACCAAGAATGCGCATTATCGCTTCCTTGTGTCGGGACCATTCAAACCCCGCTTGCCGACAACGCAATGACCACTGCCTTCGATCTCGGAGGCGAACCAATCACTGTCCTGTTTAAAGAACGCACCCAATAACTCATTCTCCGTTTCCACTACCGAGGCAGCTCCAGCCTACGGTTCAAATATTTTCAGAAGGAAGTTAGATGAAAATCTTGATCGTTGACGACAGCAAAGCGATGCGAATGATCGTAGCTCGCACGCTGAAACAAACCGACTTGACCAACTTTACCGTCATCGAAGCCGGAAGCGGTGCTGAAGCTCTCCAGAAGCTCGAGACCGAATCGCCCGACCTCATCCTGTCCGACTGGAACATGCCGGAAATGAAAGGCATCGAACTGCTGCAAAAGGTCCGCGAAGCCGGTAACAACATTCGATTCGGTTTTATCACCTCCGAAAGCTCCGTCGAAACTCGCAAACAAGCGACCGAATCAGGCGCAGCCTTCCTGGTGACCAAACCGTTCACCGCCGATTCGATTCAGGCCGCCCTCGAACCGATCCTGTCGTAATTGACATCCCACCGTTCCCTCGCACCAGGTTCATGGTGCAACCACTTTCCCCAGTTAAACTCTCGGAAGAACTATTATGACCACTGCAAGTTCTAGTATTCCCGCCGAAGAAGTCGGCTCATTTTTCCACAACCTGCTCGGGTTGCAAATCAAAGCAGTCGATTGCGACGGTGAAGTTGCCGCTGCTGCGGTTGCCGTTTACAACGACGGCGAAGGCAATCCCGCTGGCTACATCGTCACCGATGTTGCTTGTGCTGCGATCCTGGGTGCCGGACTGACTCAAATCCCACCGGGCATCGTCAAAGACAGCATCAAAGACGGCAAGATCGCCGAAAACCTTTGTGAAAATGTCGGCGAAGTTTTCAACATCGCCGTTAACTTGCTGCCTTCCCACCAGTCACGTCACTTTGTCCTGCAAGGTGCCGAGTACGACGGAAGCAGCGAACTTCCTTCGGCAGACAAGATCACGCTCGATCAAAGCTTCGAATTGGATGTTCAACGCTACGGCAAGGGCAAGATGCGTCTGATCCAGTGCTAAGTACTCGCTGAACGAGACGGCCGGGTGATTGTCGCAGTGGACGCAATCATCCGGCATGAGAACCATTGAAAAGTCGATCGCGGTCAAATCCAAAACCGCGGCCGAAGTCATGGAAAATGACAAAGCTGTTGCGTTTTAGTCGCCTCAGCGAAACCTCTCTCGCGCGTTCTAGCGAGCAAAACTCTCGCGTTCCAGCGAGCAGGGCCCACACGTTCTAGCTTCGTGAATCCGACAGCTGTGAATCCGACAACAATGTCGATTCGGCAAAGCGGAAATCGATCCCCAACGACACTTTCCTGGGATCGATCGTCATCCAGTTTTTGAAGCGAATGAAGTCTGGGTCGCCATGAATTCGCTGGATGTGAAACGGATCGCTCCCAGCAAAATTGTATGCCCCGTATGCCGAGCAGACGCCTTTCAATCCGGCTTGTCGGAGCAAATCCACTGCCGCCTGATTCATGTTTTCGGGCTTGCCATAGGGAAACGCGAAGTAACGGACGGGACGACCGATCAACTGCGAAAGCTCTTCGGTGGCCGTCAGGACTTCGTCGACCAATTCATTCGGGTCGGTGATCGCGCCGACGTCGCAATGGCTTCTCGTGTGAGCGCCAATTTCGACGCCTTGGCCCGCCATCCACAACAGTTGCTCGATCGTGTTCGTCGGCAGCTCAACACCACGCTGCACATCATGTGGAAAGGGCTTCTTCCCGTACATGAAATCAAGCGTAACGAAATAGGTCGTTGGGACACCGAGCTGGACCAATAACGGGATCGCCGTGTCAAGGTTTTCGGCATATCCGTCGTCAAAAGTCACCGTCGCTGTGGTTCGGTCGTTCTGTCCCGTCGCCATTCGGCGCTGGACCTCTTCCAGCGACACAATGTCCATATTTTCGATCAACCAATGGATTTGGCGCTCAAACTCACCACTCGAGATGGTCCATGGGTTGGGATGTTTGTCTGCGACACGGTGATAGAACAGGACACACATCGGCGCGCGGCGCTCTTGTTCCAGTTTCTCGCGATAGTGCTTTCGCAACCACGAGGTACCGGCGTAGTACGCGTGTAGACCGATTTGGCGAGTGTCCAACATTCGGTGCCTTTAAGTGCGGGGCGTCCCGACTCCCAAACTGTGTTTGACAAGGTTTTTGAACGTGATACCGGTCTGACGAACTTGCTTGTGCACCTGCGCCCGCCCGGTCGGACTGAACGCTCGCAATTGCTGCGTCGCGACTGGTTCGGCGCGCCATCGCAACTTGTAGGGTTCGTCGCCACGCATCATGTCGAAAACAGTCCGTCCACTCTGGATCGACTCGCGAATCGCATGGCAAAACACGCTCAATCCGGGTCGCAAATGTGACATTTCGGGGTCCATCCCGGACTGATAGAAATACCAAGCGTGATCGTCCGCGATTGCGAAGTGAGCACAAATCGGTTTGCTTTCGGCGAATGCGATCAGGAATTGCAAATGCCCGGATCTCAACAAACGCGCCGCAGCGGTCCGTAGAAACTGTTCAAAGTGGGGGTACTCAAAACAGTTTGACGTCCCGGCATCGTCGCGACGCTTTTGATGCAACGCAATGAAGTCGGGCCAATAGCGTTCGAGTTCGTCAGTCGTTTCGATCCGTACCAATGAAATGGTGCCCTCGTCGATGCTTTTCAACGATTGGCGAATCTCGCGACGCCCACTCTTAGAGCGCAAATGAATGTATTCATCCCACGATGAAGGAAGCGAGACGGCGTAGCAGGGATCCCCTTCGGTACGCTCAAACGGCAAGGAAACGCTTTGCATCGATTGAGCCAGTGCAGCGATGGTTTCGTCCACCGCATCCACACCGATCAACTCGATCATGTCCCATCGAGTGCGACCGTCAGAGCCGGCTAACCACCCGGCAATTGTCTCGCAAACCGAGTGGCGATGCTGCGGGGCGACCGACAGCGTCAAATGGTCCGTACAGGCTTTTCCAGACCCGATAAATACGATCGTACGTCCGCCAGCGGTGCGTCGCTCGAGACACCAAGGTGCCACTCCGACCGTCTCATTGCCTTCTCGTACAATCAACACGAACGGCTGGTACGATGCCGCGAACGCTTCCAGCCAACTGCCCATCCATTCCCAGCACAAGAAAGGGTGCGGGGCGAGCCGATTAATCTGTGCGATGTCCTCTGACGACAGCTTCTTTAGATCGTCGATTAGCTCGATACGAAGTGTCATCCTTTTTCCTTTTCCGGTTCCTGCGATGGCTTGGATGCGATGCAGGCAACATAGTTTGTTGTATTGATGGGCCCGCGATAAATGTGGGATACCCTCTGGAAGAGGCAAACCAACACGGGTCTTGCAAGATCGATGATTTCGGGTCTCGTCAATTGCCGCTCACCGCCGTCGTTAAAACCTGCACAATCAATCTGCTTCGTCGGGTCGGGTATTCGATCAGCAACGCGCAATCGTCACGACAGGCTTCTCGCGAGGTAGCGTTCTTGGATCAGTGCCCACCGCGATTCCGAGCGATCGACCATCGCGGTGGCCAAGCCCGAGGGGAACATGAGCCAAGCCACATCTAATTCGATTGACCAAGCGCCCCGTCGTAGGGCAGCAGCGGATACATTTTCCAAAAGCGTACTGCTGATCGCAGGTTGATGATTGTCCAGCGCGCGATTGGATTCTTTCGCAGTTTCTATGTCTGCGGTGCCCTCTCGGCGGACGAAGTTGGACAATGGGATTTGGCATTCAATTTTTTGATGCTCGCCGCACCATTGACCGTCTTGGGAATTCCCGGTGCCTTCGGCCGTTTTTTGGCGAAGTACGAAACTCATGGCGACCAAAAGCGTTTCCTTTCGCAAACTCTGATCGCATGCTTGGTGCTGACGTTCGCATCCTGCACATCGATCTGGCTGATGGCCGAAACCGTCGCGGAATATTTCTTTGGATCAACTGAATTCAAAGGGCTTGTCCGTCTGCTGGCGATCGGATTGCCGGTTGTCATCTTCTTCAATTTTTCGACCAGCTGGTTCAGCGGAAAACGCCTGAACCGATTTGTGTTCCGAATTCAATTCACTCAAACGCTGTTCTTTGCAGTCGCCTGTGTCGCATCGCTTCGTCTTTTTAGCGTGTCAGCGAAATGGGTCGTCATTTCCTATCTCGCGTCCTGCTTGATCGGGGTGTTGTTGGCATTCGGATATTTCGCGGTCGAGGAAGAAACTCAAGATGCCGAGCGAGCCTCCGATTCGGCCATGGATCATACGATGTGGCGCAAGTTGCTGCCCTTCGCGATTTGGGTGTGGGTTGGCAACGCACTCGAGAATCTATTTTCGCTTTGTGACCGAATGCTGCTTGTCAACTTTTACCCAGACAGCGGCGTCGACGTTCAGTATTTGATCGGCCAATATCACACCGCCTGTATTTTTCCACTACTGCTGATGTCGATCGGCGCGATGGCGGCATCGACCGGGATGCCGTACTTGGCCAAGGACTGGGAAGAGGGTCGCCAACAAGCCGTTGCCGATCGGATGAACCTGATGATGAAGGCTGTCGGGATGATCTGTCTTGCTGGCTCGGTCGGCGTTTTGCTGATCGCACCGGTATTATTCGGTGATCTCTGGAAAGACAAATTCACCCTTGGCGAGGCCTTGTTACCAATGGCACTGTGTTTCTGTTCGATCGGCGCCATTTCGACGGTGACGCAGAACTACGTGTGGTGCATTGAAAAGGCCTGGATTACAAGCTGCTTTGTGTTGATGGGACTGATTGTCAATTTTGTTTCGGGCTACTTCCTCGTCCAGCGAATGGGGATCGAAGGTGTTGTCGCGTCAACACTGGTTGCTCACCTGTTCGTCTTATCCGCAGTGTTCATCGTATGCATCCGCCATGGGCTTCGCATCGATCTGGGCGTGCTGTTGATCGGAATTGCGATCCTCGGTGTCTCGGCTGGGAAAACGACCGCCCTGTTTGGCTTTTTGATGATCGCTTTTCTGTGCCTGAAGTCGACGTTGATTATCGACGCTCGGCTTCGAACCAAACTGATTGGACAACTCACACAACGTCTACGACTATCTTAGGCACGCATGTCAGTCCGCTAACTAGCATGTGACGGGTCTGACCCGTTACAGTGTTGCTTCAACAACACACCCGTCAGAACTTGTTAGCGAATCCATGACACAGTTGCCACCGCTCACCGACGAAGAACGGGCCACTTACGAGTGGCAAATGTGGGTCGACGACTTTGGCGAAGTGGGCCAACAACGCCTCAAATCGGCATCGGTGATGATCAGCCGTGTCGGCGGCGTCGGCAGTGTCGTCGCGTATGAGCTTGCCGCCGCTGGTGTCGGCAAAATGGTCCTCGCCCACGCGGGCAACGTCAAACCGAGCGATCTGAACCGGCAGCTGCTAATGACGCATGACTGGATCGGTAAACCACGGATCGAATCCGTCAAACGCAGATTACTGGAACTGAATCCGCGATTGGAATTGGTCACATTGGCCGAAAACGTGAGCGAAGACAACGCCGCCGAACTCGCACAACAGGCTGACCTGATCGTCGATTGCGCTCCGCTGTTTCCGGAACGGTTCGCGATGAACCGCCAAGCCGTCGCACTTGGCATTCCCTTGGTCGAATGCGCGATGTACGAACTGGAAGCTCAAATCACATCCATCGTTCCCGGCCAAACCGGTTGTCTGGCCTGTCTGAATCCTGAAGCCCCGCCGACTTGGAAACGTCAATTCCCAGTCTTCGGCGCCGTCTCCGGCACCATCGCATGCATGGCCGCAATGGAAGCGATCAAAACGATCTCGGGCATCGGCGAAACCTTGCAAGGTCGATTGCTGAAAATGGACCTTCGCGACATGAGCTTTCGAAAGCTGAAGTTCGAACGCCGCCCCGATTGCAAAGTCTGTGGCAATCTGAGTTAGTGTTCAAGCACGGCCTCGATTAAGCGTCCATCGTCCAATCGAAAGTGATGATCCCCCAGCACCATCGCTTCTTCGCGATTGTGAGTGACATGTAAAATTGTCACCGACTGCTTCAGTCGCAACAACAGTGTTTGGATCTCACCACGGGTCGTTTCATCGAGCGCACTGAGCGGTTCATCAAGCAGCAGGACCGTCGGGCGAAACGATAACGCCCGGCCCAAGGCGACCCGCTGTGACTCGCCGCCGCTCAAGTTCGCGACGCCACGATTCAGCAATGATTCGATGCCAAGCACCGTCGCCAACTCTTCGATCCGATCGTTGATCTGTTTGACACCCCAGCGACGTAACTTGAGCGCGAACGCGAGATGCTCGGCAACATTCAAGGTTGGAAACAGCGCGAGGTCTTGCGGTACATAGCCGACTTCACGGTCCCCTGGTGCCCATGAAGTCACATCGGTACCGTCGATCAGGATCTGCCCGGAACTGATTTTCCGCAAGCCGCAGATAGCTTCTAGCAATGTCGTTTTTCCGCGACCGGTTCGCCCCATCAAGACAGCATACGCTCCAGTGGGCACGGTCAATTCGATGCGTTCTAGCTGAAATCCGCCCGCAGTGATTGCGACATTCTTCAATTCAATCACGTGTTCAAACCTGTGCCCAGCAAACGCAAAATCAACAACACGACGATTGCCATCGCGACCATCAGCAATGAGACCGCGACCGCCGAGTCGAGCTCGCCGACACTCAATTCCAAAAAGACGGTCGTCGAGAGCACTTCGGTCCGCATCCGCGTCGCACCGGCAAACACCAAGATCGGACCGAACTCGCCCAGCGACCTTGCCCAAGCAATCGTCGTCGCGGCGATCATGCCCCTGCGTGCTTGCGGTAGCGTCACGTTCATGAATGCTTGACCGCGAGTGCAACCGAGCGTTCGGGCGACGTCCTCGGTCCGTGGATCGATTTGGTCAAACGTCACCCGCATCGTTCGGACCGCAAAGGCACAAGCGACCGAGAATTGCGCCAGCACCACCGCCGGCCAACGGTACGTCACCGAAAAACCAAGATCACCAAGAAAACTCTCGAGTTGCCAGTCGCCAATTTTTTGATGAAACAGAATCAGCAGACTGAGCCCCAAGACCAATGGGGGCAGCACAATCGGGATGTCGACGATCGTGTCGATCAGCCAACGAAGCGGGAATCGATAGCGGCTGAGTAGATACCCAAGCGGTACCGCAACCCAAAGGGACAGAATCGCCGCAACGGTGCAACTGGCGATCGTCAATCGCATTGCCGCTTGGATCTCCGGCTTGACTAGTGCGGCATGAAAATCCGATAGCGACGTGAATCGCAAATCGGCAACCAACAACAAGACAATCAGCGTGATGAATGTCGCCGAGATTCCCCCCATCACGAAAAAGAACGGCGCATCGCTTCTTTGCCGGTTCCGTCGTTGATGACTGGGGACCTTTGTTTCCGTCGAACTCATGGACCAGCCGAATCCAATCGCCAACGGAACCCTTCAGCGGCAAAGATATCGCGTGAATCGGCACTAGAAATTTTGCGAAACAGGCGACTGGCCAACTGTGGGTACTCCGATTCCTTTGACACGGCCCAGGGCTGCGTCGCAATACTGCACTCGATCCCTTCGATGCGGATCGCATCCAAGAACTCGGATGCCCCGGCAGCGTTGCTCAGGTAGGCGACTGCCGCGTCTAATGATCCGGTTTGCAATTGATTGACCAACATGTCACCGGTCGGCGTTTGCACCGTCACGTTGGGCATGACTTCGGCCGTGACACCACCTTCGCGGAAGGTATTTTGCGTGATCCATCCCATTGCACATTGCTTTTCATGGCCAATTCCGACACGCAAACCTTCGCGAGACAAATCCTTTAGCGAGTGAATGTTCTTCGGATTTCCCTTCTGCACCATGATTACCAATTCGTTGTTGCTGACCGGAACTGGCTCGGGAAAGAGATCGTGAACTTGATTCATGAACTCTAAGTCACAAGCGAAGTAGGCATCTGGCTTTTGTCCCGCTTTCATCTGCGCAACCAGGATGCCACAACCGTTATAAACTCGATTCACTTTGACGCCTTCACGCTGTTCGAACGCTTGAATCGTCTCTTCGATCGCAGGCCGCAACATCGAACCGGCAAACACGGACAGCTCCGGCGTGTCGGCCCACCGGTCACCGCCATCAACAGTAAAGCCGAACTTGCCATATTCCTGCAATCCGCGATCTCGGGCGGTGACATAGCGTGCGAAGTGCAATGCGGCGGCGGGCTGCTTCGACGATCCAATCACGCCAATCGCAATGTCAGAGGCAGCATCGCTGAGTTCGTCGATCACGACGTAATCGACGTCTTCGAACGTTTTTAAGACAGCGTCGTAAACGATTCCCGCATCGGCGGCACCGATCGCGACATCGCTGGCGACTTCGTTAACGGTCGCTCGTAACGTAGCCGCTTTTGATTCGAGACCTGCCCAAAGGCCTTGTGACTGCAGCACGCGTTTGGTGACCTTGCCGATCGCCGCGGTTTCTGGATTCGCTAATACCAATCGAATGTCTTCGCGTTGCAAATCCTCGATCGAACGAATCCCTTTCGGGTTGTCTTTTGCGACGACAACCACCGCACGCATTTTCGCGAGCGGAAGCGTCTCGGCAACAAGCCCTTTTTCATCTGCCAATTCCAGATAGCTATCGTCAGCCGGCAAGAACAAATCGCCTTGCCCGGCAACTTCGATCGACGAAAGCAACGTTTGCGAAGGTCCGTATTGGACTTCGACTTCGACGCCGTATTCGTCTTGGTAGCGTTGGCGGACCGATTCCATCACCGCTCGGTTGCTTGCGGCACAGAACAACATCACCGACGCATTGTGCCCGTTCTCAGATTCGGTTTGTCGCGAAGCGAGGCTGCCGCCGGAATTGCCCATGACATAGACCAATCCGGCAACCAGCAACCCCGAGCCGAGCATCCAAAGGTAGGTTCGATTCATCAGACGGTTACTTTTTGCGTCCTGGTGGAATCGGCACCAACGTCGGTTGCCGATTGAGCCCTTCTTCGGCGGACCGATCCGGAGGCCGATTTTCAAACCCGCCGAACAATTCGCCTTCCCAATCACAACGGATCATCAGGTCAAACCCTGGGTTTTGTTCCTTCACCTGACAGGAGCATGCACCGGCTAGGAACTTTGTCAGTTCCTGAATCATTGTCGGTGTCGTCTGATCAGCGGCCAAAACCTCCAGCGCTCGACCGCGACCGAACACCGGCACCAAAAGCGGCTCGCTTTGACCAGTCGCGTCGCTGCGGATCCCGGTCAACAGATCCAACAGAAACTGTTCCTGTTCGTCATCCGGATCGATTTCCAAAATACTGAAACGAACGACGAGCGGTACATCGGCATACAACTCCGACCCCGGCAATCCGACGCCCTCCGGAATTTCGACTTCGGACTCAAGCGTCTTGAATGCTTTCTCAAGCATGTCTTTTGCCAAGGCGTTCTTAGCGGCATCCTTCGACCGAATCATCAACCACACAATGCTGTGCCCGGCCAGCAATCGTTGTTGGAGCTCGTTCCGAGCGGGCGATTCAATGACTCGATTCAGATCAATCTCACCAAGGCTTCCTTGCAGATGCGTTGCGACACGTCCTTGCCCGACTTTGGTTTGCACCACCACATACGGCAGTTCGGTCACATCGTCTTTGACTTTGGCCCAAACTCCCGCGTAGGGCTGCGGCAATGAATCGGACGGATCCAGCTGAACGATTTTGGCGTTTAAAGACGCATTCGGCCCCTGTGACAACTGCTGCAAACGCTGAAGCGGTGACGCGGATGCATCCGTGTGGCCACCGGCACCAAACACAATGATTTCGACGTTATCGGGCTGCCACCGTTCGAGTGCGTAACGGAACACCGGAATGTTGCAAGCACTGGCCGACGAAACAAAATTGCCGATCAAGGCAATGGCAACGATCGCGACTCGATTAGTTGCCCAACGAACGGAACGACGATGGTTCAATTGCATCATTGCTTCTCGGCTGTCGATTTGGGGCTCGCAAAACACATCACGCCACCGTCGGTTGTGGACAAAAACAACTGACCGCCCGCTCCTGCCAATCCGTCCCAACTGGGCAGCGACTCGATCGGCAAGTTCTGTTCGATCTTGCCGGTGTCGATGTTGACCGCTAGCAGTTTTGCACCTTCATCACCCATCAGGATTTTGTCTTGATCGGCAAGAAGTTGTTGAACTTGCGGATCGCTTTCGCTCAGCTGCTTGAACGTCTCTTCTTCGTTGATCGAATCGCGAGGGCCGACGATAAACAATTTGTTCCCGGCCAACACCATTCCACGGACATAGATCGGTACTTCTTTTGCCCACTTTGGATCGACCAAGCTGTTGCCTTGGCGTGCGTTGCCGGCTGCTTGTTGACGATTGTTCCTAGCGGCAGGGAACTGGATCCCTTTGCCGAACTTTCCGTCAACGACTTTGCCACCATCGACGGTGCCGCTGTTGCGATGCAAGCTGTGGTCGCGAGCGGTGCCGTCATCAAAGCTGACCGCGAGAACCGCGTCGGGTGAAATCTCGTTGCCGGTTTCATAACGACGACTGATCTGCTCGTCGGTCGCCGCCGAAAAGTACAAACGCACTTCATCGATCACGCCGGCAAACTGGCTGGGTGATTCGTAATCGCCGACTGCAGACATGCTGTCAGCCCCAACGTCCAATCCCTGGGCAGGATCGCTGGCCAGGGTTCCGCCGGCGTCGCCTTCGGAAACGCGTTCACCATCAACGTAAAGCTTCATCTTGCCATCCGATTCCAACACACCAACCAAATGGTGCCAACCACCAATGATCCGCTTCGGAGCGGTGATCGTCGTCAACGCCTTTTTGACACGCACGTGAAATTCTGGCTTGCCGCCTTTCAGCGCGATCGCGAACCCTTCGGTCGGTCCCCCGCGTGCGATCACGACTCCTTGGGGACGCACGGTGGTCACCCAAGCTTCGACGGTGATCGGTTTGCCTTCGGGATTCAGGCTGGCCGTTTTCGGGAACGATGCCGACGGGACACTCGCCCCGCCACCTTGTTTTCGTCCAAAGTCTTCGGGGATTTCGGGTGGGTTTTGTTCCGCGGCAAACAACTGGTGCTCCAGCACCGTCGTCCAGCGCAAGTACTGTGGCTTGCGGCCATAGCCGTACACGTACCCGTTGCCTTTGACCAGGATTCGGCCTGAGGGTGCAAATCGACCGGCTTGATAATAGCCACCGTGTCCACCGGCAAAGCTCTGTCCCATCACCCAATAAGATCGATGGAACCAGGTGTCATCCAAGAAACCCATCGGGGCAAAGATGTGTGCGTCTTCGCCGCGTTGTTTCGAAGCTTGAGTGGCGAAGTCACCGGAGTTGGGACCGATTTCCAAACGGTTCCCATCGAAGTCAAACTTTTGCGACTTCATATACAAGTGCCGTCCGTCGGTGGACAAGATGTCTGGCAGTCCGACAGGCATCTGCAAAATCTGCAAACGTTCTTGGATGTTGTTCCCGGTTTCTGGGTTGGTCTCGTCCAGGATCCGCTCGAACTGTTGCTCGCCGGTGCTGAGATCCAATTTGATCAAACGCAATCCACCGTCAATAAAAATCGAACGTCCCGCGACACAGTACACCGATCCGTCGTGGATCAACACGCTGCCATGGACCGGCCATAGTGACTCGAGTTGTTCGTATGCCATTGCACGACGATCGAGTGGTGCAGCCCGATAGCGCCAAATCAAATCACCTTCGTCGGTCAAACAATAGACTCGACCGTCAGCACATCCGAAGACGACTCGTCCGCGAGACACTGTCGGCGGGGAATCGATCCGTGCGCCGGCGGTGAAGGACCAGATCGTTTGGCCGTCGTTTTCATCGATCGCGTGCAAGGTGTGTTCATCGATTTGCGCGACGTACACTTTGCCATCGGCGATCACCGGTGATGTTAAACGTCCGCCGAAGTTGACTCGCCATTTGGTTTCCAGATTCGGCTCGATCGTTCGGCCAGTCGTGCCGCTGCGATTGGAATCGTGTCGGTAGGTCGGCCAATCATCACGGTTGGCGGCATCCGCAGCCGCAAGATCAGCAGACTGTAGCGCAGTGCCGTAAGCCTCGCCTTTGTATAGACGTCCTTCCTCGGGAACTTCGCTTGGGATCGGACGCGTCGGCGCGACGGGTGCCAAAGCGTTGAACCCATACAGCTTCGCTTCGGGATAACACGCACAGTTGTGCGGCGGTGCATAGGTCAAACCGTTGCACGGCAGCACGCCATACAAACAACCGCCGCGCACCCAGTGGTGAATGTCCCAGTGTTCTTGGTCAGGATTGACAAACTCGATCCCGGTTCGCGACGGCATCAAAAAGTTATCGGTGCCTTTGGCGATGTAGCAACGGTGGTGGAACCAGTAGGTATCGACATCGGGAGCAAATGACTTTTTGACTTCGCCGGTCTTCGGATCACGCCCGGTATAGACGCCCGAGTCCTTGCCACTGGTCAGCGGTGCCAGCCAGACCAATCCGTTGACAACCATCAAGTCCTGCGGGGATTGATAGCCGCTGTTGGGGAAATCGGCATCCCAAAGCCGTTCGCCGCTCTTGGCGTTCAAGCTGATCAACTTGCCATCGCCACCGGCATACAACACGACATCGTCATGCAGCACCAATCGTGGTCCAAAGTTGAACGTAAACGAATCACGTCGTGTGACAGGTTCGCTATCCCAAACACGTTCACCGCTGCGCTGATTCAAACAAACGATCTGCTCCCCGTCGTGAAAGAACACGTTGCCGTCCTTTGCCGACAGCGACAATGGCGAAACCACCGTTTTCGTTGACCACAGACGCTCACCGCTGGCCGCATCAAAGGCCATCAAGATTCGTGGCTCTTCGTTCCAAAAGATGCTTCGTGAACGGGCTTGGTCACCGGTGGTCCCGAACAGCGGTGCGTAGTGTTGCAGTTCTGCCTCGCCTTTGCGGACGACCAAAAACAGCAGATCACCTGTGGAGATGATTTCTTCGGTCGCGTCACTGTCGGCGTACTCTTGCAAGACTTCACCAGTTTCGGCATCGAGTGCCACCAGCGGATCGTTGTATCCGAGCGTCGCGTAAACACGGTCGTCGGTACAGACCAACCGACGTGCCAATTGGCTGGGGCCGCTCTTGAGTGGCCACAAATGTGATTGCCACGTCGCGATATCTTTTTTCCACAGCACACTGCCGTTGAATGCGTCGCGTGCGATCAGTTTCCATTTCGAAGGCAATTGAATCGAAATTCGGCTGCCTTCATCCATGATGTAGAACATTCGCCCGCCAGCGGAAACGAGCGCGCTCATACTGGCCATCCGGTCGTGGTGCCGCGACCATCGGGGACTGCCGACCCACTGCAGGTGACGCGGTGGTGCGACGACATCATCGTGGGCGACCGAATTGCCGGTCGGGTCATGCAGGTAGTGAGTCCACTCATCAATGTTGTCAGGGCGTGGCTTGGTATGCCGTTCCCATTGGTCACCTTGCTTGACCAGCGCGACGCCATTGGGAACCAGCACCCGCATGACTTCGTCCATCGTCACACCGGCCATCGACTCGGCGACCAACAGATTGACCATGTTATCGACATAGGGAAGCTGTTCGCCGGGGAAGCGATCGACCGACACGTCGCCATAGTCACCGCCAGTTCGGATCAACCGGCGCATTTGGTCAACCGCTGCTTCGTCGTTCAGCAACACCTGGACCTGTGCCGAATCGCTGCGTCCGAGAGCCTTGGCAAACTCGGGATCCTGCTTGTCGAGCACGACAAAGAAACCGGCTCGCACGTCGGCTTTCGCCAACACGGCGGCGGCCTGTTCGATCGAGTCCGCTGGATTCTCGGCGGCCCGGACTGCGTTTACGAACGTCAGACCAAACGCCACCAACGCAACAAACGAGTCCCTCAAAGGGAACGGCAAACGGGCTGGCCGCATCGTAAAACTCCGGGCAGGATCGGTGAGAGACGGACAAGCCGTCATTGTAGCGGAGTTTACGAGACGAAACTCAACGCTTGCCCGAGAATACGGTGTGACCAAAACGATGCGGTAGCTGCTTGCCTTCACCGAAACGGATCAGGACCGACCTTTGAGCGAACCGGAGAAAGTCGCGGCAACGGTTCGCGAGATGTTTGACGGGAAAACACCCGTCCGGACCAAAGAACTCGCCGACTTGCGGCAAACCTGCGAAGACCACGAGTTGATCGCCGAGTACGACAAGTTCATCGAGCAGCTCAACGAAGCCCAGCACGAACTAGCAGTAACCGTTCACGGAATCATTGTCGCTCAGCTCTCCGAGCTGATAGCGTGCCCCACAACTGATCCCGCTTCAAGTAATGTGGGGACAACTGGGCAACGTGGCTGCTCAAGGCGCCTTCGGTTCGGAGAACCGAGCGACATTGTCGCTCAGCTCTCCGAGCTGAGAGCGTGCGCCACAAATGATTCTGCTTCAAGTTATGTAAAAACTTTGAGCGACCTACGAACAAAGTTTGAGCCCTCCGAAACGATGGGCAACCCTCCTCCAGGAACGCTTGTCGAAAATCGAAGACCGCCTGCTCGAACCGTAAACGCCACTACCGCTCCTCGTATGATTCACCACCGACCGTCGAAAGGCGGCCGGCCATTCTTGTTGCCTTGCCACTAATTGACAACAACTGCGAGCAACGCGGACAATCCCCCCTCATGACTAAACGTGTCTTGGGGGCAATGACTTCACTCAACGAAACATTGGCAACGCCATGCAAGCCCAACTCGACGAAGTGCCAACGATCGACGAACAGACAAAGCCGACAACACCAAAAACTTAGCAATCGATATCCGTGACTGACAACGACCTCGAACTCCAAACGCTGTGCATTCACCTTGGGGAGTTCGCGAACATCATTCGCGGGCCGGTCGACGCTGCAGATTACAAGACGTACATCTTTCCGCTACTCTTCTTCAAACGCATGTGTGATGTGTACGACGAAGAGTACACCCTCGCGTTGGCTGAGTCGAATGGCGATGAAGACTACGCCTCGTTTGCCGAGAACCATTGCTTCGTGATCCCCGAGGACGCCCACCGGAACGTCGTGAGGGAAACTGGCAGGTACGTCGGCAAGGCGATTCAGGACGCCATGCGGAAGTTGGAGTCGGCCATTGCCCGCATGAACTGCTTTCTGCACGGCGTCGAGGATTTCGAATACGTTTGCGGCGATACGCTCACTGATCCGAAGTTGGTAGGGGGCGATCGGCTGCGACAGTTCGATGTGGTGCTGGCCAATCCGGAAATCGCCGCTCAGCCCGATCGCTCCGACACTTGTGTCTACGAGCTCAGAGCCATTCCGCTGGCCGTCCAAAACGACGGACTGGTTCGCCCGAACGAAGCACTCGCCTGCGGAGGTGGCTGTGGATACTGATCGTCTGCTTGATGCGTTGACGCTGGGGGGAAGACCACGAGATCGAGTTTAAGTCGGCTCGCGGTGGTGTCCCAAAATCCTTGTGGGAGACTTACAGCGCGTTCGCCAATACCGATGGGGGCGTGATTGTTCTCGGTGTAAAGCAACGAAGCGGCAATCGGTTCGAGATTCAGGGACTTGAAAACGCCGAAAAGATTCGGCAGGACTTTTGGAACAACGTCAACAACAAGGCCCACGTTAGTCATAACCTGCTGCGGAACGATTGTGTCCGCGTTGTGCCCGTTGAAGGTAGCGATGTACTGATCATTGAAGTGCCTCGCGCCGATCGGCATCAACGGCCTGTCTTCCTGGGGCCTAATCCGCTGGTCGGCACTTATCGTCGATACCACGAAGGAGATTATCGCTGTGATGACGCCGAAGTGCGTCGGATGCTTTCGGACGCCGAAGAACACTCGGCCGATTCACGCGTCCTGTCAAAGTTCAGCATGGACGACATTCACATTGAGTCTTTGCAGGCTTATCGAAACCGATTTCGATCACGCGATGAAACCCATCCCTGGCTCAACGAAGATGTATCCGGGTTTCTTCGAAAAATTGGCGGCATCCGAAAAGATCGCGATAGTGGCGACGAAGGATTGACCGTCGCTGGCTTGCTGATGTTCGGAAAAGAAGAAGCGATCAAGGACCCGGCAGCGGGCATTCGATTTCAACTCGACTATCGAGATCGTCGCAGCGAAGACCCGAGCGTACGGTGGGTCGATCGCGTCTGGCAGGACGGGACTTGGAACGCCAACCTGTTTCAGTTTTTCTTTCGTGTGTACCCACGTTTGACGGAAGGTTTGAAAATTCCTTTTGGTTACCAAAAGGAACCGGACCCGCAACTTGGCAATGCGGTGATTGTGCGTCGCGATGACACGCTGGTTCATGAAGCAATTCGCGAAGCGATGGTGAACTGCCTAATACACGCTGACTATCGCGGCCAGGGCGGGATCGTGATGGAACATCATTTCGATCGGTTGGAGTTCTCGGACCCCGGAAACCTTCTGGTCTCCTTTGAGCAGCTGATTCGTGGCAGCGTGAGTGAATGCCGCAACGAAACGCTGCAAACCATGTTCACCTTGATCGGTCTTGGTGAAAAAGCCGGATCGGGAATTGACAAGATTCGTGAAGGTTGGAAAAGCGTTCGCTGGCGTTTACCCACTTTAAGTGAACAGTTTCAACCTGACCGCGTGACCGTGACGATGCCGATGGTCAGTCTGTTGCCAGATGCCGCAGTCCAAAAGCTGCGTGGGATTATCGGAGACGAGCTGCAAAGCCTGAACGCTGAAGAAGTTCAGGCCTTGGTGACCGCTGATATCGAAGGTTCCGTCTCCAATTTCCGGCTGCAATCGCTGACCGAACGTCATCCCTCGGACTTAACCAAATTGCAGAAGAACCTGGTTGGACGAGACCTGTTGGAGCGGGACGGCCATGGACGCGGAGCAACTTACAGTTGGTCAGAACGCCTTCGTCATGGTCCGACGCCTTCAAATGGTCCGGAAGGTTCGGGCGCAACTCCGGGCGCAGTGAGGTCGGGTCCGGGCGCAAGCGAGAGTACTCCGGGCGCAACCGAAGCCTCCGTTGAATCGGGATGCCCGCCCGGTCAGGACCCAGCATTGCTAAAGATTGCGTCGCCTGCTCGCGAGAATAAACGACTGCCCCCTGCGAAGATGCAAAACGTGATTTTAAGCCTGTGCCGAGATCGGGAGCTAACAGGACGTGACATTGCTGAACTCTTGCAACGCAACCAGGACCGTGTTCTGAAAAGCTACATTCGACCGATGGTTGAGAAAGGGCTGCTGAAACGGACTTACCCAGATGACCCAAACCACCCGCAACAGGCATATCGGAGCGATGCTCCAGATCAACGGGAGCTGTTTGAATAACTTTCACCGAAGCCGACACCATCGAGCAGATGATCCTCGAAGGCGCCTCCCGAATGCTGTCTGATTGGCGAACCCAGCGACGGTGGCCCACGCAAATGGCGTTTCCCACCCGGCACGATCCGCATCGGTGGCAACTTGCCCCTACTGGCTCGTTCTACGAGCGGAACTCCGCTTGTTTCAGCGATCGCCTAAACGCTGGACGGTCAATTCGATCGCCGTGATCAGCGCACGGGCCTTGTTCATTGTTTCGTCGTACTCGGCGTCCGGATCGCTGTCAGCTACCACGCCGCATCCGGCTTGGACATAGACCGTGCCATCCTTGATCACCATCGTACGCAGTGCGATGCAGGTATCCATGTTCCCACGGTAGTCGACCCAGCCGACGGCACCGGCATACGGGCCACGGCGGTGTGGTTCGATTTGGTCGATGATCTCCATCGCGCGAACTTTTGGTGCACCCGAAACCGTTCCGGCGGGCAAAGCGGCTTTCAGTGCATCGAACGCATCGAGGCCTTCACGCAGTTTCCCTTGGACTTCGCTGCTGATGTGCATCACGTGGCTGTAACGTTCGACGACCATGATTTCGGTCAGGTCGATCGTTCCAAATTCGGCAACGCGCCCCACATCGTTTCGTCCCAAGTCGACCAGCATGACGTGCTCGGCACGCTCTTTCGGATCGGCCAGCAACTCACGTTCGAGTGCTTTGTCTTCCTTTTCGGTCTGGCCGCGTTTACGTGTGCCGGCAAGCGGCCGCACGGTCACAACTTGGTCTTCGACACGGCACATGATCTCTGGCGAGCAGCCGACCAACACGCAGTCACCGGTTCGCAAATAGAACATGAACGGGCTGGGATTAACGACTCGCAGTGAACGATAGATTTCGAGCGGATCGACATCGGTTTTGACAGACAACCGCTGGCTGGGAACGACTTGAAAGATATCGCCGGCGCGGATGTATTCGACACATTGGCGAACGGCATCGCCAAAGGTTTCGCGGGTGAAATTCGATGTGATTTCCAAGGGGCTTTCTTTCGCCGCCTGACGCCAGACCGATTCGTCCCATGCGGCCGGCAAGAATTGTCCGCCACCGGTTCCCATCAATCGGTCGATCGTTTCGTCGACTTGGCTGGCGGCCTCTTGGTAAGTGCTCTCGGCATCCGCCGCTTTCTCGATACCACGACAATCGGCAAGCGTCACCACGGTGATTGTCTTGTCGACATGATCGAACACACACACTGTGTGATAAAACGCAAAGTCTAGGTCCGGGATCCCGCGGTCGTCTTCCGGTGCGTTGGGCAGGTCTTCGACGTAACGCACGACGTCGTAGCCCGCATAGCCGATCGCCCCACCAACAAACGGAGGCAATTCATCCAGCTGCGCGACGGTCTTGTCGAGGTACTTGCGGAACGCATTGAGCGGATCGGGGTCGTCAAACTCCTGAACCACCTTGGCCTGTTGCAGATCCGTGACGCTGACCTTTTGTCGGGTAGCCGCAAAACGCAAGATCGGGTCCGCCGCCAAGAAGCTGTATCGGCCAACCTTTTCGCCACCGATCACACTTTCGAACAAGCACGCGCCGCCGCCCCCAGTTTTTGAAGACGAATCCAATCGACGAAAGGCCGTGACCGGGGTCAGCGCGTCGCTGAGCAATCGACGGTAAACGGGGACAAAATCATATTCCGTCGCCAGTGCAGCAAACGCGTTGGGGGTAGGGTGATGCATCGACAGATGAAAACAGTTGCGGGACGACTGGAATGGACTCGATCGGTTGAGGGTTTTGTCAGCGTGTAATACACGCAAACTTGCCTCGTTTTTCGGATTTTTTTCCGATGAATAGCCGCTAGTGTCGTCGCCGAGGCGGCCGACGTGTAGGGGGCTGACGTGCGGAAGACGCCCCACCCGGACAAAAGGTTCGTCCGCAACCGGCAAGGCTGGATTCGCTAGCAACCGTTGGCGAGCATGATTGCGAAAGCCTGGTCACGACAACGAGCGATTTCCCCGAAGGTGATTCCAAGGATTCCCACCGACAGGGCTGATGTTGTGACACATGGCACCCCGACAATTGGTACTGGGTTGGTTTTGGATTAGGCGAGCGATAGAATCGAACGAGGCGGATCACGAATTCAAGCGGGTTTCAAGTCCCGCTCTGCTTCTCTCCCCGAGTCGCGACCGGTCGACCAACTCGACAGTTGCCAACTCGGTTCAATCGAACCTGCGGGCGGAGAAGGCTCCGCCATTTAATGCTTGGACGCCGGCGTTTGATGCCGCCGGCAATCGTTGCGACAGACCCGGTAGCAGACCATGAAGTGCCAATTTTGTGAAAAACCGGCGACCTTTCACATCACCGAACTGACCGAACCGACCGGCCCTCAGGTGATGCATCTCTGCGAAGAACACGCCAAAGGCTTTCTTCACAAAGGGGCAAGCTCGCCGATGGCCGCCATCGCCACAGCACTCGCCAAGCAGCTGGAACAGAGCGGCGACGACCTCGAAGAACTCGACCAAAAAGAATGCCCTGTCTGTGGGATCACGTTCAAAGAATTTCGCAACAGCGGACGATTGGGCTGCCCTTACGATTACACCCACTTCGAATCCGACCTGCGGCCGCTGTTGGTCAACGTTCACGACCGAACCGAGCACCTTGGCAAAAGCCCACACCGTTCCGCCGGCACAGCGGACTCGCTCGCGAGAATGATCAAATTACGCAGCGAGATGGACGAAGCGATCAAACAAGAAGACTACGAACGCGCATCCGAAATACGCGACGAATTGAAATCCATGGCCGCCCCGATGCAGCCACCCCACTCTGATACGGACGACCAATCGTGAAACGTGATGCTGACTTTCAACAGCTCGCACGCTACACCGGTGAATGGATGCGAGGCGAAGGCCCCGAATCGGACATCGTGATCAGCACGCGTGTTCGACTGGCCCGCAACCTAGCCGATTTTCCATTTATCCGACGCTGTAGCGACGATGACCGATTGAGCATCGAACGGACTGTCCGCGCGCGCATGGAAACGATCGCCGACCGCCTTTGGGAATCGGCCCAATACGTCGATCTGGAACCGCTTTCGGAAATCGACCGACAACTGCTCGTCGAGCGGCAACTGATCAGCCGCGAAATCGCCGAATCCGAAGGCTCACGCGCCGTCGCGTTTGATGCCAGCGAAGGCTATAGCGTGATGATCAACGAAGAAGACCACCTGCGCATCCAAGTCATGCGCAGCGGTCTGGACGTCGAAAACACCTGGAAACAGGTCAACCGCATCGATGACATGCTCGAAGAAGTCATGCTGTATGCGTTTCATCCACGCTATGGCTACCTGACAGCGTGCCCAACCAATGTCGGGACCGGATTGCGAGTCAGCGTGATGCTGCACCTGCCCGCGTTGGTCATCACCGAACAGATGGATCGAGTCTTTCGCAGCATGCAACGCATCAACGTCACCGTGCGTGGCTTGTACGGTGAAGGCTCGCAATACACCGGCGATTTTTACCAAGTCAGCAACCAAGTCACTCTCGGTTACACCGAAGCAGAATTACTGGACTTGGTCGGCAAAGAAGTCGCACCGCGGATCATTGAGTACGAACGCAAAGCCCGCGAAGCCTTGCTAAAGAACAACCGAGATGACTTGCACGACGAAGTCAGCCGCGCGATGGGGATCCTCAGCACGGCGCGAAAGATCAGCAGCGAAGAAACGATGCACCATCTTTCAAAGATCCGCTTGGGCATCAGCATGGGGCTGATCGAAAAGCCAAACGTCAAGATCATCAACCAACTGTTCTTGCAGTCCCAGTCGGCGCACTTGCAAAAACTGCAAGGCCGAATTCTGGGGACCGCCGAACGTCACGCGCGTCGTGCCAGTTTTCTGCAACAGCATCTGTCTGGCAAAGACGACGCGACGTGGAACTAAGTAAACACTGGCCGCGTCGCAACGATCGCGGCCGTCATTGTTGCACCATCACGCCAACAGCGTGATGGTCGCGACTAGTGAGTGTGCTCGAAGTCAGGCTCTTTGCCTTCGTAAGCACGATAAAAATCGAAAATCGCTTTTTCCAGTGCCTTCGCGGTCGCGGGATCAGCGGATTGTTTGCACTTCATTGCGGCAACCATGACGCCATGGGCGGCGGTCAGTTTCTTGGTGTAGTTGTCGCCGTCAGCTTTGATTCGCTGAGCCATGAAGTAAGCGGCGATGGTGTTTTGGATCTTGGTCGCGTGATCTTCTTTGGTGGAAACCCAACGGGCCGCTTGGTTGATCGCTTGCGCCTCTTTCAGGCTTCCGTCGGCGATCTTGTTGATCTCCAGTTGCGCCTTCGAAATGGTGTGCTCGTCTTCAAGCATTTGCTCGAAACGCATTTGGTCGCCGTAAATCCCGCAAGGAACTTGGCAGTGAGCCATTGCGATCGAGGCGGTGAACATCATTGCCAACGATGCAGTCAAAAATCTAGTCATGTTCTGTTTCTTGGTGGTGGGGTATCACTCGAATTCGTGGGGTCACGACCGTTCCGTCATGGCCGCGACGGTCCAAGATTATAGCTGATGGGAAGTCGTCGGGCCGAAGGGGGCACACTACAATGTCGTCGATTGTGCCACCAAATTAACGTTCCCCCCATCTATCGCGACGACTTGCATCACGACACCGAAGTATTCGAACACGGGATTTTCCGCGTCCTCGCTGCGGCACCGTCGGTGACCGTCGGAAACCCTCAAGAAAACGTTGACGCGATGGTTTCGATCATCGAATCGGCAAAGTCCGACTTGATCGTTTTCCCGGAACTCGCCCTCACCGGTTACACCTGCGGGGATCTGTTCGGATGCAAATGGCTGCTCGACGCCGCCGAACGACAACTGCAACTTCTTGCCGACCGCAGCCGGAAATCTCCCGCCGCCATCGTCGTCGGTACGCCATTGAGGGTGCAGGACTCTTTGATGAATGTCGCGGCAGTGATTCATCAAGGCACCATCATCGGGTTCGTTCCCAAATCGTTTTTGCCGACCTATCGCGAGTTTTATGAAGGCAGACACTTTCGCGCCTCCAGCCCTGGTGATCCAAATGAAGTCCACTTCGGAGGCCAACCCGTTCCCTTCGGCAGCGATCTGATCTTCCACTTCGGCGAAGCGGTTCTGGGGATCGAAATCTGCGAGGACCTTTGGACGCCGCTCCCGCCGAGCGGATACCAAGCCGTCGCCGGTGCCAATGTCCTGATCAATCTGTCGGCTTCGAATGAAACGATTGGCAAAGCCGAATGGCGGCGCGACCTTGTTCGATCACAATCGGGTCGCTGCATCGCGGGATATGTGTATGCGTCCGCTGGCCCCGGCGAATCAACCTCGGATCTCGTGTTTGGTGGTCACTGCTTGATTGCCGAGAACGGAAGCCTGGTCGGACAATCGCGACGCATCGGCGATGGGCAGAGCCCCGCCTATGTCAATCAAACCGAGATATGCTGCGACCTGGACCTGCAACGTCTTGCCCACGATCGCCGCGTCGTCGGTTCATTCGATGACGCGATCGACCACACCGTACGCACGTTCCGCCATGTCCATCTGCAAAAGCTTGCCGAGCGAACCGCGCCGGCAACTCTGAAGCGACATGTCGATGCGCATCCATTTGTGCCGTCAAAGTCAGAGGAACTGTCCGACCGCTGTGCAGAGATTTTTGCGGTTCAGTCGGCGGGTTTGGTCAAGCGACTGTCCTGCTTGTCGCCATCAACGCCACTTGCGATCGGCATCTCCGGGGGACTCGATAGCACGCTGGCATTACTCGTCGCACTTCATGCGGTCGACGCCGCGAAGTGGCCACGCAGCAGCATCATCGGGATCACGATGCCCGGTTTTGGCACCACCAAGCACACCAAAACCAGTGCCGATCTGCTGATCGAACAAACCGGGATCACTGGTGAATGCATCGAGATCCGGCAGTTGTGTTTGGACACGTTCCGCTCGCTCGGGCACTCGCCGCTAGGAATCACCATCGACGACCAAACGACGGTGGAGTCGTTGCAAACGCAGCTCAATCAAATGCCTGACGACGCAGCCGATCTGACGTTTGAAAACGTTCAAGCCCGAATTCGTACGATGCTGCTGATGAATCGTGGCTTTGTGCTTGGCACCGGCGACATGAGCGAACAGGCACTCGGCTGGTCAACGTACAACGCCGATCACATGTCGATGTACAACGTCAACACATCGATCCCCAAAACGCTGGTACGGTTCCTGGTCCGCTTTGCGGCAGACCATCACTTCACCGGCGAAACGACAGAGCTGCTTCACCGAATTGCGGACACACCGATCTCCCCAGAATTGCTGCCCCCCGGCCCTGACGGTTCGATCCGACAAAATACAGAGGCATCGATTGGGGCCTACGAGCTGCACGATTTCTTTCTGTATCAGTTTGTCCGCAACGGGTTCGATCGCGAGAAAGTGCTCTACCTGGCCAAGCAGGCGACCTTCGATTCGACCTATGACGCAAAAACGATCGAGTCGACGTTGGACCAATTCGCCGTGCGTTTTTTTCGCAACCAGTTCAAACGGAACTGTGTCCCCGACGGCCCCAAGGTCGGCTCTGTAAGCTTGTCGCCACGCGGGGACTGGCGGATGCCTAGTGATGCCGACCACCGGGCGTTCTAATCGAAACCGCTCTCATCAGGCAAAGTTTGACGGTTGTGCCCAAGTGAGCTTCTGTTCGGAATCGCCAGCTCGTTCGCTTGCCGACGATTACGTCTATTCCCCGATGGCTTGATTCGATTTTGCCATCAAACCAGATAGATGACGTTCGGCGACGTCTCGCGCAATGTCGACGCAAATGAATGCATCAATGATTTAATGATCACGCTCGACTCATGAAATCACGCAAGGAAGCGTCCATGGCGGAAAAAACCCTCATCAATCGACAGTCGCGGTATGTGCTCGCTCTGGCTCTCGCCGTCGCGTCTGGCCACTGCGCAGCGGCAGCACCGGTCGAATCCGGGATGCAGGAAACGGGTGCCAAAGCACTACGTCCTCTGCTGTCTCCCGCACCGGCAACGTCCAGTCTGCAGGACGTCGCCGAAAAACCGGTTAACAGCGACATAGCGGGTGTCACACGGATCAATCGCTTCGTCGAGCTGCATCAATACGATCATCGCCCCACGCAGTTGCGACACTCGACGCCGTCGTTTCAAGTCGCACAGCGTACTGCCACGATCACGCCGGAAGAATCCCCGACGGGAGTCGTCCGTCGCAACCCAATGGTCGTCGACGCGCCACCGAAGCTGCACCAATTTCATGTCGACGACAATCAGCTGAAAATTCCTGTCGACCCCCATCATCAACCGCTCGCTGGCGCCCTCGTTGTTCGGCAACCAGAGCTGCCAGAACGCACCGTCGACGATATTGACGAAGTGGTGGAGTTGCTTTCCGAAGGCAATGATCCCACATTCGATGCGCGTTCAACAGCGAATGCCAACGGTTTCGGGATGATGGCGATTGATCAAATCGGCAGTCACCTTTCGGTCCCACCCGATGCGTTTCGCGAGGAACTGGAGCCGTTTGTTCCGAGGGAGAACAACCTAGCGGAAGTGATCCGGTCGCAATCGGTCAGCGCTGTTGAACTTCGCCCCGAGCCTGCTTTGCAACATGCGACCGACGCACAGACGAAGGTCGCCAAGGTCGTTGATGACATGCAAATTGCTGACGTGGTTCATTTGAACGAACACGCTCAGCCGCTGCCTATCGCGAGGACGAGCAAATCGGATGCGATGCCATCTGCATCTGCGGCAAATGTAGAAAGCGATCCGTCAGAAACGACAGAGCCTTTGTTTGCAGGCATGGCAGATCAGTTTGGCATTACAGAGAGCGATGTACCTGAACCGGAGCGTGTCGCAACACGCTTGTCGCCGACGACACCGGCAATCGCTGATCAAACCGAACCGGCTTCGCCGTCGTTCGTCCAACGGTTTTCCAGTTGGACCAAGCGACTGGGGCATGACAAGACACAAGCTCAACCGGCAACGGCAAAGATCCCACCACGAAAAAGCGGCGGGATCCTAAGCGGCTTCTGGCAACCGAAAAACGATTAGAAAAGCTTGTGATTAACGACGTGCAGTACGTGGCACGTCGTCGAGCAATTCTTCGTTCATTCGAGCACGGTACTCCATCAAGCTATTCGCCCCTTGGAATCCGACAACGGTCTCGTCCCAAGTCAGTTCCTTGCTGATCATGTGACCGGCATCGAGATCGAACTTGATCGTCCCATTGCTCAACTGCTGAACGACTTGTGCACGTACTGACTCTTCTTTGATCGGTGTCAGCAGTTCACTTCGAATCGAAAGCGTCGCGACGCCAGCCTTGACCTTTTCGAGTGTGTACAGTTCGCGAATTTTGATCGGCTTGACCAAGCCGTCGTCGGTGCGGGCTTTGATCTCACGTGGGATCGACCAAGATTCGCCGATGGCAATTGGCTCTTCGGGAAGCGCCAAGGTCAACGATCCCATTCCCAGTGATGCTTTACTGCCGCCGTTGTCTTCGCGAGCGGTTTCTTGTCCACGTGCGTTGACCGAAATGGTCGACAACGTCTTTCCGATCTGCTCGGCAACTTTCGAAAACTGAACCGGTGCTTCATCACCCGAAGTGCTCGACCAGCGAATCTCTTCTTGTTCGCCTTGCTGCTGAGTCATTTCGACCGAATCGACCACGTGATCGAATGTCATGTCGTTGTCGTCGCCTTTTGTCACATCCCAGTAGCGACGGCTGACCGTATGGACCTGCGAAACCTCTTCTTGGCCTTGCAGTCGTGTTTTAGTTTTGGCCACGTGCGTGACTTCGTAGTTCAGCCGTTGTCCCGTCTGAAGCGAGTAACGCAGGGTGTATTTTTCTGGTGCGTCCTCGGCAAAGGTAGGCGAAACTTGAAGGGCGACGATCGTCAGAAGGACAAGTATTCGAGCCACGGTTGCAGGTCTCCATTCGAATGGCGGGCGGGTACACCAAAGGCATCATGCCGACTAATGACCGTGAAACTCGCAGAATCACTGGATGGCCGCAAGACGGATCTCTGGGACCTCTCGACGAAATCTGACGCGGAAAGCTTGCAGCTTGGGGGGTGACGGCTTAGCATCGCATCACCATGAACGCTCTCACGTATAAAAAATCGATGCTGCCACGCATTTTGCTCGCTTGCACGGCGACTCTGCTCTTACTCGGCCGACGCTGCAACGCCGAAATGGTCGCTTACTTGAGCGACGCCCGAGCGGTCAGTTCTCATCAATTCGCCAGCGATCTCGTGTTCCGCGCGACTGCGGATCACATTGGTGACGAACTAGAATTTGTCGAAATCGATCTCTCGCTCTCGACTGTGAGCGAAACGTCTCTGACGAATTTTTCGTTGGTCCAATTTGATGCCGCGTTCCCTTTCAGCGAATGGCAAGCAACTTCGTTCGGGCAGAACCCGGACTCGCCCTCGAGGCTGGTGATGGAGCCATTTTCGCCACCGGGGACCGACGTTTTCTCAATCGTCGATACGAATCCGTTTCTTATCGGAACGCTAACGTTCGACTTCAGTTCACTGGCGTTATCCGATGGCGACACGGTGCGACTGGATATCACTGGTATCGACGACGGAACCGAAGTCCGGACGACCGCGGTCAGCCTACGTTCAGCCGGTGAATCGACGCTTCTAGATTTGACCTATACCGATCCGAACGGCGGGCCGACGACGAGCTACACCATTACATCGATTCCTGAACCGGGCGTCTTGAGCATTGGGCTTTTCTTCAGCACCGGTGTGCTACTTCGCCGCCGTCGACGCTGATCAAGCCTTTGCGGATTGATCCCAAAGCCATCGAATACTTTCCGAGATCGATGGCAGGTGATCATCATTGATCAACCCAGCATGCCCGATGCCTTTCATTACGACGCGATGTTTGGGCGAGGACAGTAACTCGAATACTTCGTCCTGAAGCGCAAGTGGCACCAGTTCGTCGAGTTCGCTTTGCAGCATGACCACCGGCGTGATCACGTTTGGTGCGGTGTGCAGTAAATTCATTGACTCGGGCAAGCTGTCAGCGATCGCGTACGCCCATCGCCCCAGCGGATAACGGTCTGCCACACGTTTGACGGTCTCGATCAACGGCGGCGGGTTACGCAGCACCAGCCCGTCGATCCGGTCCCCGTACTTGCTGGTTAAATACGTTGCTGTCGCGCAGCCCAACGAATTTCCCGTCAACCAGATCGCGGTGCGTTCGGTATTCACTTGGTCGGCGAGGTGCAAAAAGAACGCTTCGGCCCGCTGGGCGATTCGTGATAACGATGCCTTGCCAGTCGAACCTCCGTACCCGGGTGCATTCCAGGTACAGCTACGCACATGAACGTGCGGAAGAACATTGCCAGGCCAGTCGGTCGCGCGTTCAGCGCGACCGGCGGTTCCGGGAAACTTGATGATCAAGAGGTCCGGCGTCTGCGCGGGACTGGGATCGCTGACGAAGTACTCGTCGCGATTTTCGTTCGACTCGAACCAATACCGCTGCTTTTGCCCAAAGTCCAATTGGTTGCGTGAAGGACGCAACACGAATCGGTCCAGGATTCGACGCCGGAGCTTGACGATCATGTCACGCGTTGGCCAGGCTGGGCCCCGTCATCGACGGACAGCAAAAAGATATCGCCGCCGCCAGGACCGGATGCACAAACCATCCCTTCGCTCAGCCCAAAACGCATCTTCCGTGGCTTCAAGTTGGCAACCATCACGACCAATCGCCCGACGATCGCTTCTGGGTCGTAGGCCGACTTGATACCCGCGAAGACTTGGCGAGTTTCGTCGCCGCCCAGACCCAGCGTCAGCTTCAGCAACTTGTTGGCTTCGGGCACGTGTTCGGCCGAAAGGATCCGTGCGACACGCAAGTCGACTTTGACGAAGTCGTCGATGGTGATTTCTTCTTCGATCGGCTTTTCTTTGATGAATTGGTCCGAATCGTTGAACTGCGAAGCCGCGGGTGCGTCGCTGTCCGCTTCGGCTTGGGATTTTCCTTCTTCGATCATCTTCTCTAAATCCTCGGGTTGGATACGTTCCATCATTCGTTTGAACTTTTCGACCGATGTGCCCAACAGCGGCGTTTGGCTTTGATCCCATGACGTGATCGGATCGTTCAACAACGCGGCGCACTTGTCGGCGAGCGTTGGTAAGACCGGTGAAAGGTAAATGGCCAACTGGCGGAACAGGTTCAGGGCCACGGTGACGACGTCGCGAAGTTCATCTTGGCGATCGGCGTCCTTTTTCATCTCCCACGGCTTGGCGTGTTCGACATAGGGATTGGCTGAATCAGCCAACTCCATGATCAATCGCATCGCACGGCTATAGTCACAAGCTTCATAGGCCTGTGCGATCTCTTTGCCCGCCGCGGCTGCCTTTTCGAAAAGCACGTCGTCGGGATAGGTTTCTGACAAACCGGTCAGTCCGGCGAACTTGCCAACGCGGCTGGCCAAGTTCACGACCTTCCCAACCAAGTCGCTGTTGACCTTGTCGACAAACTCCTGAATCCCCAAATCCAAGTCTTCGACTCTCGGGGTCAGCTTCGTTGCATAGTAGTAACGCAGGAAGTCTGGCTCGGCGTGTTTCAAATACGTTTCGGCGGTGATCAACGTCCCCTTGGACTTGCTCATCTTTTCGCCGTCGACATTCAAGAAACCGTGAATGTGAACTTTGGTCGGCAATTGGTAGCCAGCGGTGTGCAGCATCCCTGGCCAGAACAACGTGTGAAAGTACGTGATGTCCTTGCCGATGAAATGGTGGATCTCGGTCGATTCGCTGCGCCACCAATCGTCAAATGACTCGCCGTTCAACTTGCACCATTGCTCGGTCGACGAGATGTATCCGATCGGTGCGTCGAACCAAACGTACCAGTAGTTGCCGGGCGAATCAGGAATCTCGAAACCAAAGTAGGGCGCCGGCCGACTGATGTCCCAGTCGCGAAGCTCTTTGTCCTCGGCCAGGAAATAGCCTTTCAAGTAGTTCGCCGTTTCCTTTTGCAACGCATCGCCGTTTTCAATCCAGTCCGACAAAAATTCACGCAGCTTTTCGAGTTGCACGAACAAGTGCACTGCCGAGCGAATCTCGGGTGTCGCGCCACTGAGCGTGCTGACCGGGTCAATCAATTCGGTCGGCGAATACGTCGCGCCACAAACGCAGTTGTCACCGGGCTGGTCTTTGTGGCCGCTGACGGGACAAGTTCCTCGCACGAAACGGTCCGCCAAAAACGTCTCCGCCTCCGGGTCGTAAAGCTGCTCGATTAGCTTTTCGGTGACCAAGCCGTTTTCGCGGAGGGCTTTCCAGATGAAATGACACTGGCCGCGGTTCTCCTCGCTATGGGTGCTGCCATAGTGATCGAATTCGACATGAAAACCGTCGAAGTCGCGTTGGTGCTGACCGCTCATGTCCGCGATCAGCTCTTCCTCGCTGCGGCCCTCTTTTTTTGCACGGATCATGATCGCCGTGCCGTGCGTGTCGTCAGCGCAAATGTAGACACAGCGATTGCCGGCCAGACGCTGGTAACGCACCCAAATGTCGGTCTGGATGTACTCCACCAGGTGACCGATGTGAATCGGACCGTTCGCGTACGGCAGGGCACTGGTGACAAGGATTTGTCGGGTCATGGAATTGATAGTTGATTGGATCTTGGGCGTTCGACCGAAATTGATAGGCCGAAGCGGTATTTTGCTAGCAGCATCGAGGGCGAGGAATCGCAGCCACTTGGTTTTCAGTTGCGAATTGTACCGAACGTCGTGAAACTCGTAATCCCGCGTGTTTCACGCAGTTTCGCAGAGTCTGTCCCCGCATTGATCTTGTCGCGGACTGACACATCCTCGACAGTCCGATCGTCGCGGCAACGAGTGCCGGACGCAACCACCAGACTCGCGTGCGGCCAGGCCGGCTTGGATCGCGTGTCTGACTTTTCAAGTCGATGGAGTGACAATGTTGGACCTTACGATGTTCGGTCGCCTCTATGGGGCGACGGTCACGGCTCTTGTCGTTTTTATTTCCACCGTGATCGGGGCCAACTACGCTGCCGCGACGCCTGTGCTATTGGCGTTTAAGTCAGACAACTGCGGGCATTGCAAAGCGATGGAACCGGCGCTGCACCAGATGGAACTCAGCGGCACCCCGATCCGCCACATCGACATCAACCGTGAAAGCACACTTGCGCAGCACTACGGTGTCCGCCAAGTGCCAACCTTTGTCGTTTTGTCGGGCGGACGAGAATTAACTCGGCTCGTCGGCGCCCAATCTGTTGAAAAACTTCAGCAAGCTCTCCAGGCCGGCACTCGCACCCTGCTGCCGATCGAAACAAACTTGCATCAAGGGCAACTGCTCAACAGCCAACCGATCACGTCGCAACCATCTTTCGGGACGCAAACCGCGGCGGGTGCACAAAACAACGTTGCGCAAGCGGCATACAACGAACCGATGCCTAGCGTCGAGCGTGCGAGTGCCGTCGAACGAGCTCGCGCCGCCACCGTTCGCTTACGCGTCAAAGATGGGCATGGCTTTGGCGTCGGTACCGGAACGATTATTGACCGCCATGATGCGGAAGCACTCGTGTTGACCTGCGGCCACCTGTTCCGTGAAACCAAACTGCAATCACAAGTCGAAGTCGACTTGTTTGTCGGTGGCCAAGTTCGCACTGTACCAGGTCAAGTCGTCGACTATGACGCGGGCGACCGCGACATCGCTCTCGTCGCCATTCGACCTGGCTTTGAGATTGCCGTCGCTCCACTGATCAACGTCAACGAAACCCCGCAGAACGGGCAAGTCGTGTTCAGCTTCGGATGCGACCGTGGCGCCGATCCCTCACGACGCGATACCCGAATCACGGGCATCGACAAATACAACCCACAAATCAACGCGTCGAATATCGAAATCGCCGGGGCACCAATTGATGGTCGCAGCGGCGGCGGCCTGTTCGATGAACAAGGCCGTGTGATCGGTGTCTGCAACGCTGCCGACTACAACGACGATGTCGGAATCTATACCGGGCCTCGTAGCATCAGCTGGCAAATGGCACGAATCGGCATGTCACATCTGTGCAACGGACCATCTGCGGCACCTGTGCAACAGCCCGCTCATGGAATGATCGCCCAAACCAGCGGCATCTCGGTTCCTGAAGCCCCGTCGGTACCACAAACGCGTCTCGCCACGATCCCACAAGAGATGATTGTGATCATCCGTGATCCCAACCAACCGTCTGGCCAACGCGTGATCAACGTTCGCCAACCGACGGCCGAATTGATGAACCTGATCGAACGCAGTTCGAACTATTAATCAATCGCGATAAGACCTGATCGGCGAATCAAACGGATCCTCATCAAACGAATCCGTGTCGCCCAGCAAATGGGCCGGGACGTCTTCCAAGAAGTACGTCGTGCTTGCACCGGCCGCGGCGAAACCGCGATTGTGATATGGCACGTACGCACCTCGGTAACGTGTCGTCCCGGTAAGGATCAACTCGTTCTTGGCACGCGTCATTGCGACATACAAGACGCGGCGTTCTTCCTCTTCTTTGTCATCATCACCGATGCTGCGAGCGTGTGGGTAAGTTCCCGGCTGAACTCCGATCAAGTAACACACCGGTGACTCGGTGCCTTTGGCACTGTGAACGGTGATCAGCGTCACGACATCGGTGTTGTCGTCATTGGACGCTTCGCTTTCGGAGATTGGATCCAGCGTGTACGTTTCCAAAAACTCGCCAATGGTCGTGTGCTTCTCGGCGAGGCGTTCCAGCAATTTTAAGTCCTTCGATCGCCGATCCCAATCGTCGTACTTTTTTTCCAACAGCGGCGTCATTTTATCGACAGCTGCCGTGATGGCTTGTTTGGGTTTGTCACGCAGTTTCGCACACCCGCCATAGGCCTCTGCCAAACGGGGATTCGCTTTGGCACGCTGCGCAAGTTCGGCTTCGATCTTTTCCGCACCGCTGATCACCAACAGCTTGCCGATCATCGTCGCCGCCGACTTGTCGCCGATTCTTGGCCACAATGTCAGGTATCGCATCCAGGCCAACTGATCGGACGGATTGTCGACCACGCGCAGCAAGCTCAATAGGTCTTTCACGTGCGCGGACTGCAACAACTGAGTCCCGCCGATGAATCGATACGGGATATCTTTCATCACCAACGACGCTTCGATGTGTCTGGCACCAAACGCGGTCCGCGTCAGGATCATGTGTTGGTTCCACGCATCGCCGCCTTCGTGTCGGTCCAGCAAGTCATCCGTGATCCAGTCCGCTTCTTCCAAATCCTCGCCGAAATCGATCAGGCACGGTTTCACTCCCGCGCCACGCGACGCATGCAGCTTTTTGTTGTACCGAAGCGGCGACTGATCGAGCAGCCAATTCGACAGGTCCAAGATCTCCTGGTAACTGCGAAAGTTCTCTTCCAACCGCAGCACGGTTGCCCCTTCGATTCGTTCGGTGAAGGAATGCACGTTTTGGAAATCAGCACCGCGAAACGCATAGATACTCTGTGCGTCGTCGCCGACGCAGAACAGCTTGGCCGGATCACGCAGGCCGTCCAAGATCAACCACTGCAACGGGTTGGTGTCTTGCATCTCGTCGACCAAGACATGATCAAAGCGGCGTTTTAGCTTCTCACGCAGCACATTGTTCTGGTGCAGCCCTCGCGCGAACAAGTGCAGAATGTCGTCATAGTCAAAGTACCGGCAATCGCGTTTGCGTTTGCTGTAATCCTGTAGCACCGCCGAAATTCGCTCGATCAATTCTTCGTCGTGTTCGGTGAACTCCTTCAGGTACTCGGTGATCGTGCGGTTGGTGTTACGGGCGTAGGAATAGTAATTGGCCAGCTCCGCCGACTTTGGGAACTGCGCGTTTTTGCCCACCACTGTTCCGCGAGCCAGCTTCATGAGCTGCAGCTGGTCGTCACGGTCGATGATCGATAACGCGCCGCAACCAAACAGATCCGGCCAGCGGCGAAGGAATTGCAAACAGAAGTTGTGGAACGTTCCGGCGGACACCAATTTCGTGCCTTCGCCACTGTGCTCCATCATTCGCAACCGCATCTCTCGAGCGGCGCGGCGGGTGAAGGTCAACAGCAAGATCCGGCGTGGGTCGACTCCGCTTGAAATCAAATGGTCCACTCGAGCGACGATGGTGCTGGTTTTGCCCGTTCCTGCACCGGCCAAAACCAGAGCGTGCCCCCCGTCGAATTCGGCCGCTTGTCGCTGTTCGGCATTCAGTTGGTACGTTTTTGCTTCGTTTTGTCCCATCAGGATCCCATCAATTGGGTCGTATGAATCCGTCGAGTCGATTTTCGTGAATGGAATCACTCACCAGTTTAACGATCGTACCATCAGCGACTATCCTGAATGGAACTCCGCTTCACTGATGATCGCATCCAGCCGATGAACGCCTCTACTGACACCCCACCGATGACAGTCGGCGAGCATCTGCAGACCCGAATCCCCGTCGCGCCGGTCGCGATCGCGGTGATCGGGTTGTTGGCGGCACTGCTAAATCCGGTCCAGCCCGTCACCGAAGGACGCGTCAGCTCGACGAACCCAGTCTTGCTGCTCAAGCTGGCAACCGCAGCGAGCGCGTGGGTGATCACCGTCTGGAGCCTGCTTCGAAGCCACGCCACCAGACAAACAATTGCCACGACAGTTGGCATCGCATTGGCTACTTTGTCCGCGACAATGCTTGTCGCAGGCATCCTCTCACCGACATCTTCGCGGCTGATCAGTGTCGCTGCGGCATTGATCCTGATCGGATATTTGGGGTTCGTCACCGCCAGCTTGTCGGCAATCGGTTTCGGAACGCTGGCACGGGCCTTGGTCCTCGGCTTAGCGATGTATCTGGGGATCGCGTGGCTGATCTATTTGCTGTTTCCCTCTTTCGGTGAATTTCACGAATACGTCGACGCAACCACGACCGTCGCACGGATGGGCGGCGTTGCCCATCCCAACGCGATCGCTCACGAAGCGTCAACGGCAGTGTTGCTGGTGATCGCGTCGTTGTTCGGCACCACAGCAATCGATTTTAAAAATGACAGTCAAGTTCAATCGCGTTGGCGATTGTTTGATTCAGCCGTTCTCTGTTTGGCCGCGGCAACGCTGGTCGCCACACTGTCACGGACGGCGGTTCTAGCGACGGTCATCGCGTCAGCCATGATCCTGTTTGACCGCCTGTACTCGCGCAAAGGGATGTTACTTGCGAACCTCGGTTTAATCGCCGCACTAGCCGCGTTCTTGGTCTATGGACTTGCCAGCGGAAAGTCACCGCTCGATAGCGCCGTTTCAAAGGTGACCAAATCAGGCAACGTCGAAGAGCTGACTTCGTTGACCGGGCGGACGCGGATCTGGCAAGAAGCTCTCACGTTGATTGGCGAGCGTTGGTGGATCGGCTACGGAATGGACAGCGCCGCGACGGTGATGAGCCCGGAATCCGTCGGCACACATAACTTGATGTTTCACATACTGTTTTCTGGCGGGATCGTCGCGGGTGGCATCGTCGTGATGCTGCTGCTGATCACACTACAGATCGCGATTCGATCTCCCCAACCGCTATTTCGCGGGATTGCGACTTACGTGTTGGTTTCTGGACTTGTCGAAGACACGATTCTGCCGGCCTTTCCCGCCAGCCTTACCATGCTTTGGATGGCGATGCTGCTGTTGCACAGTCAAACTAGATCCCGCCTTCCCACGGTGTGAACTCACCAAACACAGGCAGATGACTGCTGATCGCTTCTGCCTCGCCAAGCGTCAAGTTGTACTGTCTGAGAAAATCGAATGGGCCGCCACGCCCGATAAACTCGTTCGTTCGATTGCGATCGACCAAGATATTTGAGGTTTGGTGGCGTCCAAAGATGTCAGTCGCGCTACTGCGGACTACAGCGACAACTTCATCGCCCATCGTACGTTTCAGCAAGTACGTGTCGTCTGCTTGAAACAACCCCATCATCACGACGTCATCTTCGTTCCGACCGTCTAAGCGGACCGACGAAAAGATACCAGGCAGCAATGCGACTTCGGCTGGTGCACGGGCCAAGTTGATTCGTACGTTGACCACGGAAAACGTCCAAGCAACTTGGTCTGGCGGTTCGGCCGCACGAAACCAAGCGACCATCGGATCGTAGGTCATCTGATTCTGAGGATCGGCAACCGTATAGGTTTGTGAACGGTCGATACGAACGCGATTCTTGTTGAAGAGAATTGCCAGTTGCTCGCTGCTGGTCGGCGGGCCGGTAATACCGCCGAGTACGAAGTCGTACGCGCCGTTTGTTCCTTCGTTCAGCTCATCGACCAATCGCGGTACCAAGTCGCGTTCGGCAGCCGTAATCTGCTGCAACGCGATGATGTCGTATTGTTGCAAGATTCGCATCACGCCTAAGCGGCATTGATCATTCGCGAACTTTGTGGGGCCAAAACCGCTGAGTGCCCATGAGGCGAGTTTGAGCGGATGGAGGTTCTTTGGCGGGACATCGGGCCGAGCGACAAACGAAGCTGGCTTGGCAGGTTTCCCCGCCGTGTCCATCGAGTTGACGAAGAAAAAATCGTCTAGGTCGGTTTCGGGTGATGGCGGCGGTGGGTCCGACTTGGGCTTGATTTCGAGATGATCCAGGCCCGCGATCTTGTAGTTCTGCGCGAAGTACAATCCGCCGCCGACCAGCAGACACATCGTCAACAGGACCAAGATGGGACTGGGTCGTCGAGTATCTTCCATCGTATGAAAAGGGTACGCGCTCATACCGGCTGACTACGGTTAGGGCCGGATGGAATGGTTGAAACAGCTTGGACCGGAGGGGCAGCAGCGACGATTTTCCGGCAGATGACGCACCGGTCCATTTTGGCGTGCTAGGCGTAATGCACACCTCGTCGGTTCTTCAATCGGCCATTCGCCGCCGAATTCCACGATCAAGTTTTCAACGCGACGGAGAGACAACCAAGACAGAACTCGCGAACGTCCTAACATGACGATCAAGTCGACTTTGACGAAACGCCAAGCCATTGCCACTGGCATTCTCGTTTGGAGACGCTCCGAAAATCAGGAGCCAGATCGCGGTGAAGGAGACAAGCGAATCGCAGATTTTGACGTTCGCACCCCTGTTTGGCATTCGATTCGATGAAACAATGCTCGGGCTGCCAACCGACCAAATCCCCTGAACCCTTTTGTTGCCCAATGTGGAATCTCGGCAAGCGTCATTTGTCGCTCGAACATCGCCCCTTGGTGATGGGCATCTTGAATGTCACGCCAGATAGCTTTTCTGACGGCGGCCAACACAACGGCGTCGAGCAGGCAATCGAAGTCGCAATGCAAATGGAACGCGATGGCGCGGACATCATCGACCTTGGGGGTGAAAGCACTCGGCCGTACAGCGATCCCGTCGCAACCGACGAAGAACTACGCCGGGTGATTCCCGTGATCAAAGGACTCGCCGAAAAGCTATCGATCCCCATCAGCATCGACACCAGCAAAGCTGTTGTTGCGAAAGCGGCGATCGATGCCGGCGCAGAGATCATCAACGATGTGACCGGACTGGAAGGCGATCCCGAAATGCTGGGCGTCGCAATCGCCAGTGATGTCGGCATCTGCGCGATGCACATGAAAGGCACGCCGCAAACCATGCAAGACGATCCGCAATACGGCGATGTTGTCGAAGAGATCTACGACTATTTGGTCAAACGATTGGAATCAATTGAGGCCGCCGGAATCGCTCGTGATCGAATTTGCTTGGACCCCGGAATCGGTTTTGGCAAAACACACCAACACAACATCACGTTACTACAACATACCGATCGCTTTTGCGAAATCGGCGTGCCGATTCTGATCGGTCACAGCCGCAAAGGTTTCATCGGCAAGCTGATCGGCGACAAAGAGGCCGATCGTGATGCCGGAACGCTTGGCGTTACCTTGGCCGTGGCAGCAGCCGGCGCGGACATCGTTCGGGTACACAATGTCCGCATGACGGTGGACGCGTTGAAGCTGTTTCAAACCGTCCGCTGCAATTCCTAGCCAAACCTTCTCGCAACGCTTAACGCGTAAAGGCTTCATACTGCTCGGCGACGTTGGCAGTGTCATGATCGCCAGGATGAAACAGATAACGATACTTGAACGTCATCGTTTCACCTGCCTTCAACGTCATGTCACCCGTACCGTCCGGCTTGCCTTCGAAGTCGTGAACGCCAAAGGGGTTTGCCGCGACCAAACCATAGTCGCGTGCGTGCCACCAAGTCGGATGGCGAGTGTTGCTGGGGTGATCAAAGACAGCAATGCCAACGGTATCCCCATCGATCTCGCCCCAGTAGTCGACCCATGCGGCGCGTTTGCCCCACATCGCCCCATCACGCACGCCTTCGCTGTTGATGCTATGTCCCGAGACGGTGTGATTTCCGTGGTTCGGCGACGCCTTTAGACGCAAGTTGGGATTGGTGCGAATCCCCATGGTGCCTTCTTTGGTGTCCCCGATACGCAGATCACCAGAACTTGCCACCCAGGTGACTTCGTAGTCGATATAACGAGCGTCACCGATGGTACCAAAGCTAATCTTGCGTTTGTCAGTACACACGGCTTCGCCATCAGCACTTTGCCAATCATTGGTGGTAAGGATCGAGTTGCCCTCGATTTCCAGCGACGTACAGACTTGCTTTCCGATGTTCTTCACCGGCTTGCCTTCTGTCTCTTCCATCCAAAAGCGAATTCCATTGACATCGTCGTGCGTGTACCAAATGGATTTGTGGTGTGGGTGATCGTTCGCTTCATTGGGCGTGCCTTCGACGATCGGATAGTCCCGTGTCATCGGCTTCTCGCCCGGCCCGAGAACTGGATACAGAATCGGTTTTGCGTATCCGGTGTAGCGATATTCGGTGAAAGGCTGGCCATCGATCGTGACAACAGCTTTCTTGCCATCGTCGACAATTTTCACTTCGCCCGCGATTGCGGCAAGCGGAACCATGGCGAACGCAAAAGCGAGAATTCGATTCATCGGAGTAAACGCGGGGATTGTGGATGGGAGGGGGAGAATGCGCAAGCGGTCCCTGCATTGTAGTCGACTTTTCAGGTTTGCGTTCAGCGAGCCTGAGCGCAAGAACGATGCCAGATGGAACGCCGATCGAACCGCACTGGGCTCTGATTGATTTGCACTAAAAGCACGAAGCTACAGACATTTTGATCAGCCGCGATCACGCAGTTGCTGTTTCAGGATCGCTTCCATCGCAGACAACTCTTCCAGCGTCTTGCAACGCAACTGCTCGACGGTCGATTCTTCAACGCCAGCAAGGGATTGCAGAACGCGAACACGTCCGATCGCCTGGCCACGAGCTTCGCCAATCGCTTGCCCACGAGCCTCTCCACGTGCCTCGCCACGCTCTTCTGCCGCTTCAAGTCGCGCCTGTTCGTCACGCTGCATTTTCAGACGTGATTCGTAGTACCGTCGTTCTTCGGGGTTTCTGGCGATCATTTCCAAGACTCCTATCGCTTCGGTAAACGCCGGATCGGGAAGTTTGTGGTGCAACTCCTCCGGAGTGGAGGTCGCGGCAAACTGAAAGAAATGCATCCACTGCCTAATGGAATCCGACGACAGTTCATTATCCTCGTCAGGAACGTACTTGGGCAACTCTAAAAGGTGGATTTGCAGGCAATCGGTGAGACGCTCTCCCGTCTTGGATCGCAATTGAAAATCGAGGTGCAGGCTCGCTGAGTCTTTAAAAAGAAACGCATCGAGAATGCAAATCCCAATGGAAGAGCGTAGATCGCGGTAACTATCGCCCTCACCAAGTTGTTCGACCAGCTGGCTGGCCGCGTAATAGGTGAGTCGCATTGCGAGTCCCGCCGGTAGCGTTGTCTGGATCTCGATGTCAATGAACCGCCCGTGATCGTCGGTCGCCAAGATGTCCAGAATCGACAGTTTGTCATCGTCATGACGCTTGTCAGCGATCGGATTAAGTATTTTTACATCCGTTATCTTCGGCTCTCCGCCAAGAACTGCGTTCAGGAAATGAATCGTGATCGCAGGGTGGTCCGGGCTACCAAGCAGCAACTTGCAGGCGAAGTCAACGCGTGGATCGATCCCGATGACCATGTTCACACTCCGTTCCGAAAGAGAAAAGTTGGCTCGAGAATTACCAACTGCCAATGTATCAAAAACAAGGAATCGCTTGAGAACTTGTCTTGGATCGTGCTTGGCGACGCCTACGCTGGGCTCGTCAATTTCAGCCCCACAATTCCAATCACGATCAACACGACAAACACCATTCGCAGCACGCTGGCCGGCTCACCAAACATGATCGCCCCCACAATCACCGTCCCCACCGTTCCGATCCCTACCCAAACGCCATAGGCCGTTCCGACCGGCAGTGTTTTCATCGAGACGCCCAGCAAACTGAAACTGATCAGCATTGCGGCGATCGTCCAGAGACTGGGAATCGGACGTGAAAAGCCGTCGGACAGTTTCAAACCAACTGCCCACACAATCTCGAAGAGTCCCGCTAGAACCAAAAGCAACCAAGCCATCCGAATCGCTCCTCCGTTTTCAGGGTCGTCCCTGAGAGTAATTGGAGCGGTGGGGTCGTCCCCACTTCCTGATCGAGAGTATCCGACACCGCAGAACGTTCACTGCAACGGCGGTGATTAAGCATAAACACCCGTTTTTGGCAGTGCAAAACGGGTGTCGTGTTCTATTGGTAAGTCGCTGCACCTTCTGCGAGATACATGCAGCCAAAAGGGCAAACAGATGGCTAGGAATCGATTTCGACGCGTTCGCCTTGAGAATCGCGGCAATCCATTTCCAAGTGCTCGGGATACAAGCCTTCGCTGCCAAGAATTTGCACGGTCATTTTGCCGGCATCTTCCATTTCCATCACACTGCGACGTTTCTGGTTATTCAGATGTGCGGCGACGGCATCATTGACGCGGATGGTAACGCGTTGAATGTGCTCGTTCTTGACCGCCAACGCCAGCATGCGGACGACTTCGATCGACATGCTCTCGGCGGTCTTGACCAAGCCGCGACCTTCGCAGCACGGACAGTCCTGATAGATGCTACGTTTCAAGCTCGGGCGGATTCGCTGACGGGTCATCTCGACCAAACCGAACGGACTAGTCCGCAGAATCTTGGTTCGGGCTCGATCGTTCTTCATCGCGTCACGCAACGCTCGCTCGACTTTACGTCGATGGCTTTCTTTACGCATGTCGATAAAGTCGTTGACGATCACGCCACCAAGGTCACGCAGGCGAAGTTGGCGCGCGATCTCTTTTGCCGCAGCCAAGTTCAAGCGGAATGCGTTCTCTTCAGCCGATTCTTCGCCGCCACGGAAATTTCCGCTGTTGACGTCGATCGCCACCAACGCTTCCGTCGGGTCGATCACAATCGAACCGCCGTTGGGCAGTTTGACTTGGCGTTGATGGATCTTGATGATCTCGCGTTCCAACTTGTAGCGATGGAACAGCGGCTCGGCACCGTCATAGAGTTTCAAACGGTCGACGACGCGAGGCATGACCATTTTCAAAAAGTCACGCGCGTTTTCGAACGACTGTTTTTCGTCGATCAAGATCTGATCGATATCGTCGCTGTAAATATCGCGGATCGTCTTGATGATCAGATCGCTCTCTTCGTACAGCACGCCAGGACCGCTATCGCTTTTGACGCGACGAACGATCGTCTTCCACAACCGGATCAAGTAATCCATGTCGCGGCCGAGCTCTTTTTCGCTGCGTCCGGCACCGGCGGTTCGAACGATGAACCCGAGACCTTTTGGCGGGTTCAGCGACAACAAGCAACGACGCAAACGCTTTCGGTCGTCTTCGTCTTCGATCTTGCGGCTGACACCAACACGTTCGAGCGCGGGCATCAGCACCAGGTAACGACCTGGGATCGAGATGTACGTGCTAAGTGTTGGCCCTTTGGTTCCGATGCCTTCTTTGATCACTTGGACCAAGACTTCGTCACCGCGTTTGAAGATCTCTTGGATCGGCGGTTTGATGCGAGGGCGTCCACCTTTGAAAGCCCGTTTCGATCCACGACCTGATTCTCGCGCTCGCTTGGCTGCCGCTTCGGCCATCTCGTCAGATTCGCGTTTGATCTCTTCGGGATCGTAACCGCCCTGACGAAAATACTGTGGCTCGACGTCGCTGATATGCAAAAAGCCGTTGCGGCCGACGCCAAAATCTACGAACGCGGCTTGGATACTCGGTTCCAGGTTGACGATTTTTCCACGATAGATGTTGCCCGCGTATGCTTCGACGCTCTTACGTTCAACGTAAAGTTCTTCGAGTTTTCCATCGTGCAAAATTGCGATGCGGCTCTCCTCGGGCTGGAGCACGTTCATCAACATTTCTCGTTTCATTTAGGCACCTCTTCGGTGGTTTCGCCTGCTTGGGGCGTGATGTTTGCAGATGCGAATGTATTGGGATCGGCGGGCGTGACTTCAGAAGCCAAGACCACCTCTGTTCGAATGATTTGCGAACCGGCAGCGATCCAATCGGAGAGCCCGATTAGGTCCATCACATCGGTAGGCTTCAACGTCGCCGCGTCTAATGCGGCGAGCGATAATTCGAGATTGTCGCTGAACGCCAGCGACAACACTTGGTCGGAGACACGAACCGTCAGCGGCTTCTTCTTGCGAGTCACCGTGACAGATTCTTGATTCAGAAATTCATCGATGCGGGCGTGGATTGCGGCCTCGTCGACGTCGCATTCCCCAAGATCTGGGTCGGGGCGCGAAATGATGTAATCGGTTTTGACCAGCTTGGCTTTGCCCGAACCCTCGGGCATCAATTGGACGCTTTTGATCTCCAATCCCGGTTGGTGATCGCTTCGCAATCGCGTCAGCAATTCTTGAGCGTCCAGCGACTCGGCCAGTTCAAGCTCGACGACTTCGTCCAAGCCGCTGATTCCAAGTGCGAGTGCCGATGGAAAGCTGATCCGTGGCTTGGGGTGAAAGCCTTCGGTCATCGAAAGTTTTAATTGGGCACGGCGCAGCAACCGTTCCCACAATCTTGCCAAATCTCGGTGACTCGTCCAACGCAACAAGCCGGTCTTGGCGAACCGAATTCGATAACGTAATCGCAATGGCGACGACGCTTCCGTCGGCTCAGCTTGCGAGTCATTGTCTTGGAGATTCGATTCAGAAGAGGTCATCAATTTCGGATTAGGTAACGATCAACTCGGGAACATATTCACCCAGTCGATCCAAAAGATAGAGATCTACATCGCGAGCCGCTTCCAATTGCATCACCCGGTTCGCGATCTCAATGCACTGATCGATCGAAACGGAGCGGATCGCTTTCTTGACTCGTAGCAACGAAGAAGGCGGCACACTCAAATGCCGGACACCCATCCCCAGCAGCAACAAAGCGCGGGCGGGGTTACTGCTCATCTCGCCACAAATCGAAAGTGGTTTGTCAAATTGTTCGGCGACCTCCACGCATCGCGCGATCAAACGCAACACGGCTGGGTCGCTGGACTGATAAAGGTCGGCAACGTTTTCATTGCTACGATCGACCGCCAAGGTGTACTGGGCCAAATCGTTTGTGCCGATCGACAAGAAATCGACCTCAGGCGCAAAACGCTCCAGCATCATGACGGCCGCCGGAACCTCGACCATCATGCCGACCGGAATGTTACTGCGGTGTGGTATCCCCGCATCGACCAAATCTTCGGCGACAACGTTCAACAGCATCCTGGCCTGACGATACTCGGCCAAGGTGGTGATCAATGGAAACATGACTCGCACGTCACCATGGATCGCCGCGCGCAAGATCGCGCGCAATTGAGGGCGAAACAGGTCCAAGTTGCGCAGCGACAATCGAATACTGCGCAGGCCCAAGAACGGATTGTGTTCGTGTTCGGCCATCGGACGATGGCCCATTTTGTCAGCGCCCAAATCCAACGTGCGGATGACCACGGGACGGCCTTCCATTTCTCGGATCACCCGACTGTAGGCCTGGTAGTGATCTTCTTCGCTAGGTTCTTCGTGACTGGCCAGGTACAGGAACTCGGTGCGGTACAAACCGATGCCATCGGCGCCGCGTTCGATACAGGTTGACGTTTCGTGCGGAAATTCGATGTTGGCACTCAGCCGCAGCGGCGTGCCGTCAATCGTCTCGGCAGGCAGATCGCGCAGTTCCGACAAACGCGCCGTCAGCGATCGTCGATCTTTGAGCTTCTTGCGGTAATACGCGATCGTTTCGGCATCAGGGTTGATAATCACCCGGCCGCGATCGCCATCGACAATCACATTGCAGTGGTCACCGACCTGATCCAAGAAGCTTCCGATGCCGACCACCGCAGGCAGTTCCAAACCTTTGGCGACGATTGCAGTGTGACCGCCCGGCCCGCCGGTTTCGGTGCAAAACGCGCGGACGTAATTGCGGTCCAAGTTCGCGGTTTCACTGGGCGTCAGGACATGGGACAGCACGATGACGGGTTCCGACAGATCCGAAAGCGGCCCCGCGGAGACTGCGCCCAAGCACATCAACAACTGCTTTTCGATATCCAGCACATCGTCGGCGCGGTCAGCCAACAGGGGACTATCGACGCGGCGGATCGCGGCAGCATAGTTGTGCAGAACGCGACTAACGGCATAGGCCGCCGACTGGCGTTCTTCGCGGATACGACGCCGCAATTCGGCCTGCAAACGCGGGTCATGAAGCATCTGCAGCTGCGCAGCAAAGATATCGCCGGTGTGTTCGCCGGCGACGGCAGAGGTTTCCAAGCGATTCGCTTCGAGACCCGTCGACACCTTATCGACCGCCTCGCGCAGACGCGCGAATTCCGCGTCCACCTCATCGGCGGCTAACAGGGTACGAGGGATTCGGTAACCGGCAGCGTCCAGCACTAGGGCTGGGCCGATTGCGACCCCTGGTGAAACGGGGATGCCTTGCAGTTCGACCATCGTGGGCCGATGGTTCGGTGATCACCTGCCGGGGCAAGCCAACGCTGGCGTTCACGTCGACACCCATGCAACGAATTCGCTTCCACGAACACCCCTCCAGGATCGCCATCAGAGCCATGCTTGAAGCCTGGCCGTGGGAGCGAACTGGAGCCGCCCGGCGCACCGGTCGGCAGAGTCAGGTGAGTGGAATTGTTCGCGATCATGCGCACAGGCCTCGTGACTGACAGTCATTTAGCCAAGGCAGGCTGGACCGATCCATCGATTAAATGTGTGTACGGATAGTTTTAACAACGGTGCCGACGTCGGACGTCGGCGGGCGACTCGGATGGGATGTTCGAGTCTTTCAAACCAAGTCTTGTCTTATCAGTTTTGTGTTTTGTTTACCGGGCGAAACCAAACCGGCGGAGCAATGCTGCGTCACGCCGAAGGTGTCGAGTCGGTCTGTCCGACGCTCTCGGCGGACTCACTACTGTCGCCGGGTTCATTGCGGTCGGAATTATTGTCGGCAACATCTTCGTCGCCCATTTCGTCGAAGCCTCGCAAAAACAGCTGCTCGATGGAATCGATCGCCGCTTCGGCGTCATCGCCTTCAACTCGTAGCGAAAGCTCGGTCCCGCAAGCGGCACCGAGGGTCAACAACGACAGGATACTTTTACAATCGACGGCCTCGCCCCCACGGCTAATCAAAATGCTAGACGTGTACTGATTTGCCATCCGGACCAACATGTCAGCGGGTCGCGCATGGAGCCCTTGAGGGTTGCGGACAACGACGGTTCGGCTGTGCGCCTTGGACATGCGGCAGGTAAGGACGAAGTGCGTGGGGCGAATTGCGGATTGTCAAATCATGCTTCGGAGAAACAGAGCGTTTCCCTGAAGCGGGACGCGGCTGACAAGTCAATTCATTGTCAGCCGCTGTGTGTCGGCCGGTCGAACCGGCCAGTCAGCTCAGCCGGTGGCGAACTGGTTATCGTCGGCTTCTTGCAGCAGCTGCGAGATGTCGTCGGCCGTCTTGCTTTGCTTCAAAAAGCGGCAGAACGTTTCGTCGCGGAGTTGGCGAGAAATATTTTCGAGCGCCCGAAGGTGATCGCCGGGGCGTTCTGGAGGGCTAATCAGCAGGAAAAACAACTGGACGCGTTCGCCATCGAGCGAGTCGAAGTCGACGCCCTCTTCGCTGACACCAACCGTTCCGACCAACTTCTGCACGCTAGGGTGCTTGGTGTGAGGAACGGCGACGCCACGACCGATACCAGTCGATCCCAGCTCTTCGCGTTTCATGATCGCGGCGATGATGTCTTCGCGTTGATCCGCGTCGATTTCGCCAGCTTCCAGAAGACTTCCGACAAGCTCTTCAATCGCTTGCTCTTTTGTCTTGGCCTGGAGTTCCGCCTTGATCGACGGTGTTGAGATGAAATCTGCAAACTTCATGGGTGTGGATTATTGATTTGAGTGGGTGGTACTTCCCCACACGGATTTCGAATGTCGGGCCCCAATCAGGACTCGGCTTCGTCCGGCGTGGGAGCCTCGATGTGTTTGTGTCCGGTGGCTCGATGACCGGTCATTTTTTCTTTGACCCGGCGAAGCTGTTGCTCCACCTTCGGGATTGCCATATCCAGCGCTGCAATCACAGTGTTGGCATCCGCGTGCGAAACGCACTCCCCGGCATGTTCGATCGAGACTTGAATTTCGACGACAGGTTTGTCGGTGTGCTCCAGATCCACGGTCACTTCAATGGCGTTGATCCGGTCGTTCAACCGCCTTAGCTTCGTGGCCTTTTCTTCAATTAACTCTTGGTCACCAGGCTGAAGATTGCCGTGGCGTGCCGAGACACTTACCTGCATCGTTGCTTCTCTCCGATCGATGTTATTCGACTCCACGCTCGTCTCGCCGACAGATTTCTCGGCCTCGAATGCCAAAAAATGGTGTGCAACGACCAAAAATCGCGCTCATCACACGAACGGCCCAGCACACCGCGCCAGCGTGGAATACTCCTGATATCCGGCAAGCATACGCGACAATTGCGTCCGCGGGTAGCGATCATTTTGCAAGATAGCCCACCCGGGTGGGTCCGATAGACGCCATTGCCCCTCCCAGCGAGTGAGTCGGCTACAAAACTTGGCAATAACCCCGTGGCCACCTGTTCGACCAACTGCTAGGCTACGGGACGATTTTGATAGTTTCCACACCACTAAGCCCGCTACCTGTCCATGGCCCGAAAGGTCGTTAGCCGAGCCGATAAAGCTGCCGAAGCCGAAGCCGCCGAAAAAGCGCTCGTATCTAAGAAGAAGAAATCCAGCAAGCGATCCAAGGCCTCCGACAATGTTCGCATGCGACTCTACTGGGGGGTTTTCAGCCAAAGCCTGAAACGTGTTGCTGTCTTCGATTTCGATAAGAAAGACGAAGCCGACAAACGTGCCAAAGAGCTCAGCAAAGGCGGGAAGTCGCCACACTTTGTCCAAAAGGTCAAAGAAGAAATCAAAATCGAGTAACTCGCTTGAACGACTTGCGGCCGACCTTCACTCCATCGGCCGCTTTCTTCTTCAGCAGAAACCTCTTGATCAGTGATCACCGGTCCACCGAAATCGCCAGGATTGACCTCGCCCAGTCTCCGCGTTCCCGCTGAATGGGAACCCGTGCAAGCCATCTGGCTCGCCTGGCCGCATAACCCGGAAACCTGGCCCGGTCATTTCGAGTTGATCCCTCAGCGGTTCGCCGCTTTCGTCCGCGCCGCCGCGATGTTTACGAACGTCCGCCTCATCGGCGCCCCCGAACTCCGCGACCAAGCCCGCCAAGCCGGCGTCGACTTCGACGAGCTTCCGCAAGTCCGCTGGGTCGACATCCCGACGAACGATTGCTGGATTCGTGATTACGGACCGACCTTCGTGTTCCAGCCAAACGGGCAACACCAAGCAATCGACTGGGGCTTCAATTCCTGGGGCGGCAAGTACCCGCCCTGGAATCTGGACAACGCCGCGACCGCCCTAATCATCGACCACGCGGCAAGCGAAAACGGAAATTGGAATCGTGTCGAAGGCGGACTTTGCCTCGAAGGCGGAGCCCTGGAATGGGACGGCAGCGGACGACTGCTGACCACAACCGAATGCCTGATCACAGACACTCGCAATCCCACGCTAACCAAAGACCAGGCGATCGAGCGGCTGCAACAACGTTGTGGCGCCCGCGAAGTCGTCTGGCTCGATGGCGGTGCACTCGAAGGCGACGACACTGACGGTCATATCGATCAACTGGCGCGGTTCATCGATCCGTCCAACATCGTTGTCGCAGTGTCGAGCGATCCTGCTGACCCAAATCACGACGGGCTCGAAGCGAACTACGAACAACTTTGCCGCTGGGGAACCGAAACGTCACCCAACGTGACCATCCACCGATTGCCCACGCCTCCGCCGCGCTACATCGACGGGACACGCGTGCCGGAAAGCTACTGCAACTTTCTTCGCGTCGGACCACAAGCTTTGCTGATCCCCGAATTCGGTGACAAAGCATGTGACGCGCAAGCGGCCGAACTCCTCAAGTCGCTTGCCAAACAGGGCACTCCAGACATCCAATTTGCCACAGTGAACTGCCGCGAAATGATCTGGGGCCTCGGTGCACTTCACTGTGCAAGCTGCAACGAACCGGCCGTCGCATCTGCCTAGCGAAGCTAATCAAGCCAAGCGGTAGAAATAAACGCTTCCGTCGGTATACGCGACAGCCACAAGCTTCGCCGACACACAAAGCAGCTTCAACGGATTCGGCTCCGGCAAACGCATCGACTGGACTCGACTGCCAACGCCATCGCGAACATCGAATCGATGCAGCGTCTGATTCTCGATCGCGATGATGCTTCCGTTTGGCACCATCATCGCGCTGTCATACCGGTAGTCACGGCAAAGCACTGCGGATGGCTGCCCATCGAGATATCGTAATTCCAACATGCTTTCGGTAGCCAACAGCAAACGTTTGCGCGTCCGCGGTGGCGAGCCTGCTAGAAGGCGAATGTCTGAATCGAGCGGGCTGCAATGCGTTGACGCTCCCTTTACGTTGATCAGCAAGTTCCCAATTGCGACGAAAGGCTGCTCATCCACTAAAGCTAACTTGACGTTCAAGGAAGAGAGATCCTCCAACGAGATATCCTCAGCATGCAGGTGCTGCAGCAAATCGAAGGAGGTGGCCGCATCAGCCAACACAATTGACTGGTTGGCCGCAAAAACAATCCACTCCTGTTTTCCGATCGTGCCCGCGGCGGCAAGAAATTCGCGACGCGCTGCGATGTAAATCTTGACTGGCGCAATGTGATCGTCAGGAATTGCAGCCTCGATTGCCTCGCAAGGTGTATCCGCATAAATACGAACTGCATCGACTCCATCGTTGCGATCCAGTCCAGTTGATGCGATCCAAGGCTCGTGCTGCCCCAATGCCGAGGACAGTTTCACTTTGCCCGACTTCACATACCGATCCATTGGCATTGGATCACCAACCGGGACACGATGCACTTGCAAACAACCATTTGCGATACCGACCGCGATTAACTGCTTCTTGTAGACCTGAAAGTCGCTGTAGTGGAAAAGCTTCTGCAGTTTCAGTTTCGCGACCGCCGTGATCGCATCAGATCTCGATGCTGACGGCACACGCTCGCTGGGACTGGGCTTCAATCGCCTGCCGTAAATCTGGCAGTCCCGACGTAACTGACGATCTCCTGGCGAGGAAACTCCAAGTGATTTCAAGACCTCGTCATGGACCAACCTTGAATCGGATTCCATCGCTCGCGCAACGGCGATTCGACAATGATCGTCGAACTGATATCGCAACAGACGTTCTGGGTAACGTCGGCACTGCTGGCTGAAGATTGCGACCACATCGGGTAACTGCGATACGGACGCTTGATCGAGCACCCGCTGGGCGAATGATTGTGTTTGCTCGTGCTGACCGTCCTGTCCCAACCACTGGATTGCCAGTTCAGCTGTGTCCTTGGCTTGATATCCATCGGGCCATTGTTGACACAGCAATTCGATAGCTTCTTTACGTTTGCCAAGTCGATTCGTCAGAATCTCTGCCGCCAACACCAACGCGTGTCGTGCGAGAGCCCGTCCATAGGCTGACTCGAAGGCTTGGTTGCCGCGTTCGAGATCTCCCCCTTGGACGAATGCTTCACCTGCCAGCTCATATTCCGAAAGGTCCAGGTAAATCTCTGCGGCCTTTTCAAATTGACCGCCCAACGCCAAGCAACGGGCGGCATTGCGAGGCGAATTCAACTTGTCTTTGTGGAGCGTCGCCGCTTCGGCATAAAACCGGCCTTGCTCAAGCGCATTCGCCGCAGCCCGAAAATCATTCAGCAGGTGCGCGTAGATATAGGCTGCGCGGCGATGCTTTCCCGCCGCGACTTCACGGTTGGCCAACTCACGATACGACCGCAATAGCTTTGTCTGGTATTGATTTCCGATCGACCATGCATCGACTGGCCCGCCGCTTGCCGAAAGCCCGCCCAAAGAAAAATCGGTTAAACGCGACATCAGCGCAGCCCCTGGCATCGCAAATCCACGAAAGGCATCCGCCATTCCGCCAAGCGGGATCGCAAACTGAAGTGCTTTTTCGGGATCGTCACGAAGCATCTTCAAAAGCTTCTCGATTTGCTGCTCACGTTTTCCCTGCAACATCGCTGCGAGCTTCATGGCCATCATCGCCGAGATCGGTCGGGTGATCGAAGCGTCATTGCGACCAGCACCTTGCATTGCCGCGGAGTTCCGTTTCATTGAACGATTCTGTTCTGCTGCTTTCGCTTTGCGTTTGGCCACAGCTTCAGACATCGCATCCAACTTGCTGAGCAACCACCCAGTGACCTTTGACCGAATCCCAGAACCCGACTTGGGGCCATCCGATTCGACCGCTTCCCACCAAGGCTGTTCTTCCGAACCGAACTGCTCCTGCATGCTGACTTCGAACGAATTCGGCTGATCGAAACTTGCGGATGACAACTCGATCAACCGAGTTGGCAATGTGTCTGTCGCTGGCGGGCTGGACCAAGACAGCAACGATGTGGATGCGGGTGCGGCGATCCAGTCTGTGTGCTTGACCACATCTTCGCTACCAAAGCCAACGATCCCAAGATCAGGCAACCAAACCAAATCATCGAAGTGTTTCGGGTAAAGGTCTTCCTGAATCACATCTGGCAACCGCGCCGACAACCTTGCATCAACCGGCATCCACACCCGCGGTGAATCAACACCGCTTAGACGGCGCAGCGGGATCAAGCCGACTGGCAATTGTTCTTTGCGAACAGCCTCATCAAGAAACACGACCAACCCTGCCGGACGGATATCCTGGCGAGACGTTGGGAGGTAAACACATCGTGTCTTTGGGAATCGGTCTTGAAGCCACGTCAACGACTGGACCATGTGATCGGTGCGCAGCACGAACCCTTGCGATGCGTTGACATCACCAACCGACAATCGTGATTGCGTCTCCGGCAATCGAACTAGATCGATTCTGATATCTGGCATTGTCTCGTCAACTCATTCAACCAATAAAAGACTCGATCCGAAGGCGGACAGGTATCCAACCCTGTGAAGTATTGTTCTCCGAAAACTTCTCCCCAACTGGTCCAACCACTGACACACTCTTCATTTAAGACGAGTGTCATCTCGGACTGATCGCTGGACTTGATTAAGTGCAACATCCCGCGACTATCAAAGAGGATTCGATTTGGGCCAAAATCCGCTGTCCGCAGTCTCCACCCCGGACGACCGTGGTCACGTTGCAGATAGCTTGTCTCTGTAAACTCATTGAATGCCCCGCCGAATTCCGTCGGCCGAATAACGAGATGCCCTGTCGATTCACGAAACATCTTTTTGAATCGTCTGCCCTTCAGTCGGATTTCGATTGATCCACTTGCGACCCGCACTCCGTTAACCTGTGTTAGCAACTGCCGCAAATACAGATACGGTCGTCCCGATGGCTTGTAACTCTCGTGGAAGGCAAGTGAGTTTTTGCCGTAGCGTTGAAGTGCTTCACGAGTTTTTTGGTTCAACCAATAGGCCGTCTGCCCGTCATCGCTTGCAATCAGCGAAAACCATTGCCGATCCAGCGAATGACCAACAACACGCAAGTCCAATGTACCGCTATGGTCCAATCCAACTTCCAGTGGTACCAATTCATTTGAAATATTCCGAACGAAACCGACGACTTTCCGTCGATCGACTTTGCACGAAAAACGTTGACGCTGCATCCTCCCTTGCTGTGACGAAAGCACGTAATACTCTTCGGCGTACGCGCTCGCGACGACAGGCCCACCGATATGCGAAAGTCTTTCTGCTCGAAGTGAAAAGTGATCGACGACCTTTCCCGATTGATCGATCAACTCGACGCGTCGACCGATTCGAAAAATGGCCCCTCGATCAATGACATACTTAACCAACGAATCGCCACTCTGCTCAATCGGCTCGACCGAGACCTTACCTGTCGGTAGACACAGCTCAATCAAAAAATGAGTCTCGTGATCCCGCTGCAAAATGAGCTGGACCGATTCATCATCGACTTCATAGGCAAGCAGATACCGGGCCGGCAAACTTGAGTGCAGTTCGATCGCACCCAAGCGAGGGCGATCGAATAACAGCAAACGTCGATCAGCTGAAATCGCCAGAGTTTGCTGCTCATCAATCGCCATCAACCACATTCCGTCTGCCGTGTCAGAGGTCCGCAGTGGTGGCTCGGCATGTCCGATATAGAGTGTTTCTGCCGTATCAAGACGGACCTGCTTCGGTTTCGCCTGAACCTGGTGATCAATTTCGACGGACAGAGTCTGTAGCATTTCCTGTGCAGAAATGCTGTGGCGTAGTAGCCGGACTGTCTGATCGAATTCGATCATCACGATTAAGGTCCCGGCAGGCATACGATCAAATGCCACTCGGAATCGTGAGTCGTTCATTGTCGCTTGACTGACGATCACGATCGGTTCGGCAAATGCGTCCTCACTTTGGTCGCTGTAGTCGAGCCAACCTCGCATCGCATCGCCGGGATGCTCGGCTGTGCCTAAGCGTTCAAGTTGTTTAATTACGCCATCGCGTGAAGTGAGATCTTCACCAATTCGATGTTTCCCCTGGAGCGTCCAGAACATGGTGGGAAGCTTTGTCTGCCTTTCGTCAATCGCGCCGATCGCCAATGCAATCGCCAGTGCCTGACAACGTCGATTCCCCCACATCCGAATCGTTGACTCGATCAACACCGGTCTAAATTGTGGTGTCGGCCCCGGCGGCGTCTCTCGTCGTAGATACAACGCTTGCCCGGTCGCAATTCGCGCCAGCAGTACGAGCGGCGGCTGCGCAAGTTCGGTCATCAGCAACCGCTCTGGATCACCACGATTGACGACATCCGACACACCACCGATTGGCAAATCCATCGGGTCGCTCGGACGACGAGGGATCGAAAGCAAACTGGAGACATCCATCGCCGCTTTCGCGATCGCAGCAAGCTCGGCGTCTGTCTTCAATTCATTCAACAACTTCGCGATGGGATTCGTCGACCGATCACGATCAAATTGTTCACCGCGTTCTGAAGGAAGGCTGGCGACTGCGGTACGATGAAATGCTCGCAGCCGCACTTCATCGATCTTAATCGACGACATCGCGACAATTGCACTCCAGAACTGCTTCACACGACGCTGCGGTTGGTAGGGTTGAAAACTCTTGCCCCAATTCGCCTCGCGATCTTCGCCGGAAAGCGATAGCTCCGCCAAGGTTTCCCCGACGGTGTCACCGAAAATTTCGAACGCGCGTTGATTCGCTTGATGAAGCACAAACTCCAACAAGACAGCTTGTGCATCAATGCCGTGGCGCAGGTCAGCAGGCAACGAATGCAGATCAGCGAACCACTGAGCCGCGACATCGAGTGGCGATTCGCTCTCGGTGTCGAGCGTAAACGGCACCGCCAAATTGCTCCTGACCTCGATTTCGACCAACCGTCGTGTGCAAAGCTCCACGTCCCACTGATCACGACAAGCATCCAGCACAAACAACACGGCGGTCAGCGAGGGCAAACGCCCCATCGAATCAGCCATTTTTCCCAACAACAGATGCAACTGACCAACCATCGCCGCAGTCTGTTCGCCGGAATGTCCTGGCAATTCATTCCAGACCAAAACGTCACCGGCCTCCTGCCACTGCCAAAGCCCGAACACGGGAGGCCGCAGATACTCTGACTGCGCGTCAATGTTTGCGAGATCGTTGGGTTCCACGTTGCTATTTGCGTCCATCGTACTAGTGATCGAACCGATTTCGTCCCGACGCTGAAATCATCGCTTCAAAGTGTCATGTCTGCAGAGACGTTTGTGTCCGAGTTACCGCAGGCCTCTGCATGCGCCCAAGCTCGGACTGAACCTCGCGATATCGCAGCCAATTGGTCATCGTCGATCAACGCCCATGGTTGGTCCTGCTGACAAATCAACCAACCGTCACGTTTAAACAGAGCCAGCACATCGGTTCCGCCTAGATTGGGTTCAAATCGAAAGCCCGCTTGAATCAGCACGTTTCCATCCTGATAAAGCCAACGCCCATTGATCGCGGGCAGCGGCTCACCGATGACAAGAGCTTGCCCCGTTTGGTTCACACACCAACGCAATCGTTTCAAACGAAGCTCGCTCGCGTTGGTAACCCATCGCAAGAGATCCGACTTCTCGACAATCATTGCTTGGCAAGAACGTTCCCGATCGCATCGTACCAACTTCAACTCGGTCGGCTCAACGAATCGACCTGAACCGGCAATTGATGCGACAGGTACTTCAAATCGCATCAACCGATCGACCAAGTCCCAATGTAAGCCATCAGGAATCCGAACCGAGGCAACGCCATCACCCCATTTTTTTAAAAGCCCGTCAGCACCGCCGACAAAAAGCGTTCCAGGTATCTTCCGTAAATCAGTCTGTGAGTCAGCAGGATTCGAAAGAGAGGCGATTGCCGTTCTCAGCCACCTGATTTCGCCTTCAATTTCGGCCGCTTCGCACCCCTGTCCCAGTAGCGTCACAAGTCGCGAAGTCGCATCAGCATTCTCGAGACGCAGGTACAGATACGTCGTCACGACGAATTCCCCTTGTTGGAGCAGTAGAGATTTCCAGCAGGATAGCGTTCGACGCGCAAACCGTTGCGAATCATTGCCCCGCCACTTGCCGGGCGTGGATTTGATCGCGAACGTCGACAATTCGTTGCCGCAAATCCTGTCGAGCCACTTCGTTTTTAACCCATTCGACCCGCGCAGCCAGCAAGGAAAGCTGATCCGCCGCCGCAGGATTTGCGAGATCGGATGTGATCACTTCGATGGCCCTCCCTAATACTTCTGGATCAACACCGGAATCGACTTGCGAAAGCGGATGGCGTTTGACGTCATCTCCCGATAGCTCTTTGGCGTGTTCCTGGGTAATCGCATCGAGATGCGCCGCCAACAATTCGGATTGAGCCGGGGTGTCCCAGATGTAGCGGACCACCCACAGATCGGAAACATCCACAAAGTCTCGACCACACAAGATCGCACTCGCGGCCAAGATACGTTGCAGACGCACTGCCCGGCGATCGCTGATCGGCATGCCCGCTTTTCGTAAACTGCGAATCAACTGCAAATAGGCTGGCGTCGCTGGTTTCAAGTCGACTTCCAACGTCCGTGATCGCAACTCTTTGAGCTGTTCGATTTTCATCCCGATCGTTGCCATCGGCTTTGACTCGCGCAGCCATCCTGCCTGCAACACGTCCTCCAGCCCGTCATCATCCACATTGTCACAAACGACTCGCAATAGAAACCGATCAAACAAGGCGGCCAGGGCATCATCATCCGGCAGTCGGTTACTTGCCCCGACCGTCAACAACATAGGCAGCTGAATCGTCTGGCGTCCACGACGAAAGATTCGTTCGTTGAGCGCCAACAGCAGACTGTTCAAGATCGCACTGTTGGCGTTGAGCAATTCATCCAAAAAGACAAAGTCAGCTTCGGGCAACATCCCTTCGGTATTCGTTACCAGCTCGCCGTCCTTGAGCTTTCTCAAATCGAACGGACCGAATAGTTCGCTCGGTTCGGTGAAACGCGTCAGCAAGTAATCGAATGCATTCCCCGAGAGACGCGATGCGATCTCTTTGACCAACGCACTCTTTCCGGTCCCTGGTGGCCCGAGCAAAAACAAGTTTTCACCTGCCACCAGTGCGACACCTAGCAATTCAACAATTTCATCCTTGCCGACCAGTGTGTCTTTGACCGGCCGCAAGACTTGATCCCGCAAGCACGTCGCCAGCGATGCGGTGCTTTCGCGTGAGTGACCGTCGTCCATGGATGGAGTGTCTCTTAGGTAAAAAGCTCTGGATACCCACCAAGCACGACTTCAATATCATGCTTGATTCGCGAATCCTGCAACCAATGTTTGTCCTGACGTAATAGCGTTCGATCGACCAACATCTGTCGCAACGTCGAATGTGTCAAAACCAGATTAGACTCTGCCTGCGGAGGTTCATGATGCAACCCCACAGCCGAAACTGGCCATGGCGTAAACAATTCGAGCAGTTGGGCGTGCAAATCATCGTTTGGCGAAATCGATTCCGAACGTTTGATCAAGTCGTACGCAAAACGAAAGACCAAGTCCACCGACCAATGACTGGACAGATCGTTTGTCGCTGGACGGGACTTGATAATCCAGGGCGGAATGTTTGTTTCGACTTCGGCCCGATCGATCAACATCCCACATGCCCAAGCAAACGCCTCTGCAGCCCACAATGCGGCTGGCAAAACAAAGGCCGGTGCGACGCCTGGAACTTCATCCGCCGCGATGACAGCTGACCCCACCAGCACCATGCTCGCCGATTCGCGATCTGCCTGGCTGGCCTGATGCAGGTGGATGCGCCCGCGTGTCTTCACTCGTCCTTCGCCGAGCAAATCAATCACGAATTTCGTCAACGCTGATTTTGTATTCATTCTATTTCAACGTTGACACACTAGACCGCTTTGGGGGTTCTGACCAAACCAGTCTAATCAGTATGGCAATTCATAGACGCTGTAAGTGGCATTTTGCTGGTTTGCGACCGGGTAAATTTTTGCGAGCGGAATCGAGCTAGCGATTCGATTGTCCACAACCATAAACCGCACCCCGTATCGCTTTCCGTACTTGCGCAGCTTTGAATAGTTGATGGGAACTCGCATCGCGTTGATCGAAACATCGCCAAGCTGCTTGGGAAAGATATCGTCAAACCTTTCCAGCCATGTGATCAACGACCTCGCATCTTGCGGCACGTCCTTCCAATTTGCCACTTCACCGCGACCGGCGTACCACTTGAATGTTTGCTGATGCCGTGGCGTCAGAAAAACTTCGTCCTCCGGCGTGGATGACCGTATCCAATCACAGACGGCCACCCAATCGCGAAACCCTTGCTGCAGTTGTTCTGCACTCGCGTTCGGATCGAATCCGAGCAAACGGTGGCTTGCCGATGGCGGAACACCGATGCGCAACCGGTCATAGGAAGACTCACCCACCACAAACACCGCAATCCCAATCGCGACAACGGCAATCCAACGCAGGCCTTGGCGAACTTGGACCGGCCAAGGCTGACCACCATTGGTGTTAAAGAGAGCATCGGCCAACAACAGCGCAATCACCAATGGGACGATCGCATCACCGAGCCGAAACCAGTAGTAACGCAGCAACTTGGCTGCGAGGTCTGGCGCCACCGCGGGCAATGCCCCCACGACAAATCCCATCGCCGTGATCAGCGTCGCGCCGACGCCCACCCAACCGAGTCGTCGACGAACGGCCGATCCGCGTCCCAAGAACACCAACGCATACATTCCGGCGACTAAGATGCCGTGCCGAATGAACCAATGGGCCGGAAAATCGCTGGGCAACAAGTGATGCCGGATTCGAACATAGCTATAGATCCGCGCGGCAAGACTGCGCTGCTCGGCGGTGGCTGCCATCGTCAATTCGAGCGCGGGAATCAAGCCCGCCATCGCAATCGCTCCCCCGATGAACAACCCCGGTGTAAAGAACCGAGCCGCCGGTCCGTCGTGTTCGCCATTTTTTCGTCGGCGCTCTGTTGCGACGAAAGCAACCATCGACGCCACCACCAACCAGCCCCCGGTGAGCACATGGAATGCTGATGCGATGCCAAACCAGATCCAGGCCGTCGACCAGCGCCGCTGGATCACACTTGCCAGTCCGATCAACCCGAAGCCGTACGCCGGGACTTTTCCTTCGATCCCGCCGATCACCCACTCACCAGCCAAGTTGCCTTTTTCGATCCCAGCGATCCACAACACCGCGACGGCAAGAGACACGAAAGGTGGCAGCGATAGGCGTCGATTGCAAAGTATCAACCCGGCGGCCAAGACGCTCCAACCGATCACCCGACCGATCCATGCTGTCGCCTCGAGCGAGACATACTTTGTTAGCCAGCCGAACACCCAATAGAACGTGGTGTGAGCTTTGCCTGACGCGGCAAACAAATCTGTCGCGGCGAAAGAGGGGTCCCAAAAATTTTTGGCCTTAACCAAATAGTGTGCTTCATTGACCGCTGGCGGCAAATCACCGGCGTAGACAAAAAACAAAGCAAGCAACGCGACGAACTCGGTCGCGGCAACCATTCGTGTTGATTTCGAGTTCTCGCGTTCCATCACCCACCGAATCTTGACCGTTGGCAAGCTTCGGGCCTAACGACGTGTAAAAGTTATCTGCGGTCTAATCCAATGCGGCGATTTCGCGATTGTCACGAATCATTTCGTCGTACCGCGAATTGCCGTTGCGTTGGTTAAAGCGATCAGCATACCGGCGAGTCTCCTCGGCAAACCAGGCGGCGAGCTCCCCCATATCGTAGCTATCGCCTTTTCGATAACAGGCTAGCTCACGCGGGATGCGGACTTTCGTTGTTCTCGGCTTGTCTTTTGATAAAGCCTCGAAAAACAACGCCACAGCATTTAAAAACCGGTATTTCAACTCGCCAGCTGCGGAATCCACCACCCAGGGCAGGTGTTTGGTGACCTGCCGCATTCCGAGATTGAAATCTCGATTGCGGACGGTGATCAGCATCAAATCGCCAATCGTGCCCAAGTACTTTCGCTCCCTGCGGATCAACTCGTACCCCTTGGTGGCCCGCTTCGTCGCCTCTTCCTCTTTTCCCAACCTGGCAAGTGCCTTCACCAAATGCCCGTTGGTGAACTCAGGCACTTCACCACAGTACATCTTGCCTTCCATAATCGTTTTACCCTTTTGGAGGGCTTCTTCGTCACGGTGCATCCGAACCAACAACTCGACTTGGCGGTCACGTTCACACGCATCGCAATCCGACATTCCCGTTCGCGTCATCCCCAGGTAAGTCTCCTGAAACTCAGCCGCCTTTTCATAGTCGCCCATTCGCATCAGATTCCATGAGCGATAATAATGCGCGGTGCGTTCGGTTTCCCCCATCCAAGCGAGCCGCTTCGCCATGTCTTCTTGCATCTTGATGATCTGATCTCGAGTCACTGTTTCAAAGATCGGGATCAACTCTAACATCACCTTGTATTGCCAGATCAAGTTGTAAGGGTCATCCAGCGATGGATCTTTGTCGTACTGTGCCAGACACCACGAAAACGCGACGATGCCTTTTTCAGGAAAGCCCTCTTCACAGGCACGAGAACAATACGCACTGCGAAAATCGTATGCGGTTGGGAGATCCTTGTTCGAGTCCGCCAGACGAATTAATTCTTCGTAGATGGCTAATTCTTCTCGGCCATCCGATTGGTACAGACGCTCGTACAATTCGCTGTAATCAGAACTCACGATCACTCTCCCAAGAAGTATTCGATCAAACCCAACAACCCATCGCCCAAGATTGTTCGCTCGGACGAAGACAGGGGATAATGACCAAGCAACAACGACTGCAGATACAGAATTTCGATGATCCGTTTGTGAAGTTTTTCGTCGTCGATTCGAATCAGGCGTCGGATCAACGGGTTACGATAGTTCAGCACCAGTTGTGCATAGCCATCGTTTCCTACGGCGCTCGCAACGTTGTTCAGGATTCCACCCCATAACTCGTCGGCGTCTTCCTGAGATTGCTCTACCGAACGCATAAAAGTCGCCGATTCGCTGGCCGTATACAGCGTCGGCAATTCTGCCGGATCGAACTTTCTGGCCTCGGCCGAACACTTGTACTTTTGCAACACAAGATCAGCGAGCTTGACGAGGTCAAACGCATCCTGCTGTTCTTCGAATGTCAATTCTTCAAAGTTTTGCACCAAGTCAGTCGCGTCAATCGCACGAATGTCACGCGACGGGAATTCTTCGGCGACCAAGTCCAACAAGTCTGCGTCGTAGGTGTAGCCCCCGTTAAAGACACAAAGACCTTGCGCTCCGGCAACGCTCGCGATTTGACGAAACTGATCGAGATCGCGAACGTAGCGCAACGTCGCTTCGGGGCCGAAGTGTTCTTCACTAAAGTACTCGTCTAACGTGATCGATCCGATCGATGTTTCAAACGGCAGCCACTGAATGAACAGACGAAAGAATTCTTCGTCTTCGACCGCAAGTGCTTTGATCGGCAGGTAGTGCAGGCGGATGATCCGGTCCAGCTTTGCACGATGATTTTCGGCCAGACCAGTCAAATAGGTTTTTAAACATTGACCGATCTCAGCTCGGGTCTGTTCTAGCAAGTCGTCTTCATAGAACGCTTCGCGGGCGGCGTTGGGACGCAGTCGATCAGAGTTAACGACGCAGCGAATGAAGAACGCCCAATCAGGCACCATCCCGTCGACCGACTCCGACAACAACATCTGTTTTAAGTAGACCCGATGCGATTGACGCGATGCGGGGCTGACGGAGAAGGGCAGTACATACGCGACGCCACTGACGCGTCCGGTTTCACTGGCGATCGGAATCGCGTCTAGGAAATCGATACCGAAGACTTCCTTTCCGTAGTCGAGCAACTCTTGGTTCGAACGTGACAAACCACCATCCGACCAAGGAGCGTCTTCGTTGATTGACTCGACATTGCCATCGATTTCCAGTTGGATCTCGTGCGGCAAATGATGCCCGTAGTGACAAAGCAGCCCCTTTACTTTCTCGGCCGTAAAGAACTCCTCTTTTCCTTCTTTCGCACGCAAGTAAACCCGGGTGCCGGGTGACAATGATTGGTCAAGCAATCGCACCGCATACGTGCCGTCGACGCGGCCTTTCCATTCGACGGCCGCGCCGGGTTCGCGGGCTGACTGTGTGATGACGGTGATCTCGTCAGAAACGACGAAAGCGGACAACAAGCCGATCCCGAATTGGCCAATGAAGTCGTCTCGCGAAAAGTCTCCGGATTTGGATGACTGGCCAATCGTTGCAAGGAATTGGTGTACCTCAGACTCGGTCAATCCGATCCCGTTGTCTTCCACCAAGATCGTTTTCGCATCCTCCGATTCGACCACTTCGACACGGATGGTGCCATGATGGGTTGGGTCAAGCAACCGACGCGCGGTGATCGCGTCTACGCCGTTCTGCAACAGTTCGCGGGCGTAAACTTCAGGACCGCCGTAAAGGTGATCCGACAGCAAGCGAATCACGCCGCTTAGATTGACCTGAAAATTCTGCCCAAGAGACATCTTGGCTCCGACACACTGAGGTTCGACGACACAATGACAGGCCCCCATTGTAGCGTACTGAACCGTTGCTCAGGCTTTTAGAACAACGACCTACTCACACAAGTCGATCGCCATCGTGATCGCCGCGAGCATGCTGCCGGTTTTAGCATCGCCTTTCCAAGCCAAGTCCATAGCGGTGCCGTGGTCGACGCTTGTGCGGACAATTGGCAGTCCCAGGGTGACGTTCACCGCATCATCAAAGGAAAGTGCCTTGAGAGGAATTAATCCCTGATCGTGATACATGCAAACGTGCACGTCCGTTGCCGCTCGCATGGCCGGCGTGAATGCGGTATCCGGTGGTACGGGGCCGGTAATCGTCCAGTCTTTGTCCTGTGAATGAGCCCACCGTCGAACCGATTCGATCGCAGGCTGAATGATGTTTTCCTCTTCGCCGTGGCTTAGCAATCCGCCTTCGCCCGCATGTGGATTGAGCCCCAATACCGTCACGCGTGGGGGACGACCGTAGCGTTTTTCCATCGCAGTAGCACCCTGCCGAATCGCCCGCTTAATCTGCTCGCCGGACAGTGTTTTAATCGCATCAGCGAGCGGCAGATGGATTGTCGCCAAAACGGTGGAACAAGCTTCACCGGACAACATCATGCAAAAATCACTGGTCTCCGTTCGGTCAGCCAGTAATTCGGTGTGCCCCAGATATCCGGTGCCCGCCGCATGCCAAGCCTCTTTTTGGATGGGGCCCGTCACGATCCCGTCAAAAAGTCCACCCATGGTTCCTTCGATCGCCAACTCAACGGCTTCGAACGAGGCCCGGCCGGTTGCCGCCGAAAATGTTCCCGGCTGAAAACCGTCCAAGGGGACGTCGCCACACGCTAGCAACAGCGGCCCTAGCGACAGCGGTCCTTCCTGAGCACCTGGGGATTCCAAATCACCGAGCGTAATGGTTGGCGGCACGGCGAGCCTCAGTTTCGCTGCAACTTGGCGGATCGGAGCTTCTGGCCCGACTAAAATAGGCTGGCATCGCTGCACAACGGTTGCTTCTGCGGCACACTTCAGTGCCAACTCGGGTCCTACGCCGGCGGCGTCGCCGACCGTGATTGCTATCCGTGGCAAATCTCGGGATCGCGCCGGACCGCTGTGGGTAGATGTTTCGTGCGACATTGGTCTGGTGCCCGGTAGGGAAATCCGTTGAGATACTTACGTTAATCTAACATCTGGCGACCAATCCAAGTACCTGATGACCAGCGAATCGATGCACCGACGCCCAGGCAACATGATTCTTAGCCCCGCCCGACGCTTTCGTTCGCGAACCTTACCGGTGTTGCTAACGCTCGCGTTGATGCTTGGTTGGAAATCCGTCGCGAACGGTCAAGTGATTCCCGAACCGCCGTCCGTTCCCGATACACGATCGGTCTTGGTGGTCTGCCCCTCCGATTTTCGTGGCGCGCTACAGCCTTGGGTCGACTACCGACGCTCTCAAGGGATCGATGTGCGCGTAATCGATTCAGACACGACCGCGCCGGCACTACAAAAATCGATTCGCCAACAGGTCACGCCTAACGATGAAGCGATCCTGTTGATCGGTGACGCACCGATCATCGGTCTGCCGACCGAACCGAGTCATCAAGTCCCGATGCACTACATCGCCACGACGGTATCATCGAAGTTCGGCAGCACGCCGACGATGGCAACCGACCATCCGTATGGCGACACCGATGGCGACGGACAAACAGACATCGCAGTCGGTCGCATTCCGATCAGCCAAGCGAGCCAACTGAATGCGTTTCTGCAACGAATCAAGGCGTACGAAAACAGTCGTGACTTTTCCGCTTGGCGGCGACAAGTACAACTCGTCGGTGGTGTTGGCGGATTTGGAATGCTTGCCGATGCCGCAATCGAATCTGTCACGCGAATGATCGTTACGGCATCATTGCCGATGCCCGTGCAGACGTCGGTCGCCTTCGGAAGTCCCGGGCACATGTTCTATCCTCGCAAACGGTTTACCGATTCCATCACCGAACGCTATGCCAACGGTTGTCGGTTTTGGGTCTATGCCGGTCACGGCATGGTCGAACAACTCGACCGCGTACCATCAGGCCCGACCGGCATTCCCGTGCTCGATAAAACGACGGTCGGGAATCTCGAATGCGATCCAGCCAACGCGCCGATCGCGTTGCTGTTGTGTTGTTTCACCGGGGCAATCGACGCTGGCACCGAGAGTTTCTCCGAACGACTGCTGCTGCACCGCTGTGGCCCGATTGCCGTGATCGCAGGCAATCGTGTCACGATGCCTTACGGAAACACCATTTTGACGCTCGGTCTGATCGATTCGATTTACGGTTCGTCACACAAGGTCGACGACAAAATCGAAGTGACGCCGCCTGCGAAGACCCTGGGCGAGGCGTTTGTGGCGGCCAAGCAACGATTGGAAGCCGATGATACGAGCGAGAAAACGCATTTCCGCACGCTGGTCGATTCGATCGCGATGCTGGTCAGCCCGACCGGCACCAAATTGGCTGACGAACGACGCGAACACGCGGCGCTGTACGGCTTGCTCGGCGACCCGCTGCTTAAAATGCACCCGCCCCTTCCACTTGAAGTCACCACCGAAACCGGTTTCGATTTTGGCGCGCCCGTGACCGTGACCGTCGTAAGCCCTATTGATGGCGAGTGCACAGTGATGCTGGACCATCCCTTGGGCCAAGGCCCACAATCCAAGCCCGGACAGCCGGCCAGAGATCCCAACGTCGTCACCCTGGCGACTCAAACGGAACCCATCGAATCCGGGCATTCGGTAACATTCAACATTCCAGTAAACGATGCTCACGCAGGAATGATCGCTGTACGTGTTCATGTAACCGGGGCCGAAACATGGGCTAGCGGCGGCACCCAAACCAACCTTCGTCCCGAGCAGAAACCTAGTCCATAATCCATGAAAGTCATCCCGCTGAACTGCAACCACTGCGGCGCGCCATTAGAGGTTGATGCCAAAGCACGCTTTGTGACTTGCAGTTTTTGCAACGCTCGCTTGACCATTCGACACACCGGAAGCAGTTATTCCACCGAAGTCCTCGATGACATTCGAGAAACGACTCAGCGGATCGCCCGCGACGTCGAACAAATCAAGTCCAGTAACGCGATCGAACGCCTGGATCAACAGTGGCAAAACGAACGGGCGAATCATCTCGTCCAGGACAAACATGGTGCAACGCACCTGCCGTCGAAAGCCGGTGCGATCTTCGGTGGCGGCTTTGTCGTGCTCTTTGGGATCTTCTGGACCGTCATGGCCACTGGCATTTCGTCCGGCGCAAGCCGCGCCGGCGCACCCGGGATCTTTATGATTTTCCCGCTGTTTGGGGTGCTATTTGTGATCTTCGGAATCTTCAACGCGATCCGGACCTTTTCGAAAGCCGAATCGTATCAACGCGATCATACGAACTACATTCGCGAGCGCCGCAAGCTCGCCGAGGAAATCTCCTCGACGAGTTATTCCGATTAACACAGTCGATCGTCGAGCTTCGAACTAACGAAGTCGCCAGCGAACGCTACTTCGCAGCCCGTCCGATTCGAATTGCATGTTCAACGATAGCGAATCGATGCGGCTCATCAAACCGAACGGCTGATCCGGATCAAAGGCCGGCTGGCGCTGCCGCACCGGCTGACCATAAACCCGACTGACCATCGCTTGGCCCTCCCATAACCATTGGTCGCCGGGAAGCTGTCGCGGATGGAAACCAAACAGCCGTTGATGCTCTGCCATCGCCGACTCGACACTGTCCGAACCGGCCAGCATGAACGGATACAACCGTCCAAGGCCTGACATCACCGACTTGCGATTGTTGTCTGATGCTGCCGCGTGTAATCCAGGCAACTGCAATTGGCACGCACCGGGATTCACCGACAATTGCGCCCCGTTGAGTGCTGCTATCCCCGTGCTGACGACCCGGTCATCGCTTGACCACGGGATGTTGCGAATCACCAAATACTTGTCGATGACTTCGACTCCATAGCGCAGCTTGACCATCCCAAAGATATCCAGCACCCAAACCCACTTGTCTTCGTCACCCTCTTGGTAAAACGAAGGACGAAAGGCACTGTCTTGTCCCACACCCATCGAATGCGCAAGTGCCGCTTGGCGGAGGTACTGTGCGGTACGTTCTGGTGATTGTGTTTCGACCATGATGCTGCACGGCCGCGTCAACATCGAAATCATCACCGGCGACATCAACATAAAGTTCGAATTGCCACGCCGTGCCGCATTGCCAAACGCCCCGAAGACATCACCACTGCCAAGTGCGATCACCGGGTCGGCGTCAAACACCGCGACGTGTGCACTCGGACCAAAGTCATCAAGGATCGCCGAACTGACTCCCGAGTAGTGCGAAAAGAACTCCGAGAAGTTCCCAGCAATTTGCTGCCACGCCTCATCTCGCAAGTTCAGCGAAAACTGCAGCACCGGTGCCGGCTGGACAACCGGAATCGAAAGTGATTTACCATCGGACTGATGCGCAAGAACACCACGCAGCCCGTTGTAAATTGAATTGTCGACCAATGGCAAAATGAATGTCGAAAGTTCCAACTCGCCCGGTCCGACGTCGTTCAACCGAACCGCGATCGGATCGAAATATCGACTCCAATAACGCGAATAGTTCTCGCGATACCGGTCGTACTGCTGTGCTTCCTCGCGAGTGACCTTCTTGAGCGGTACCTCCGGCAGGCTGCGCATATTCGGAAGTGTTCCGTAGCGTTCCGACCGCACCAATCCGTTCGGCTGAATTGAAACAGTCGTGTCATTAAGGTCGCTCGGCAAGTAACCGCGTTGTTGAAGAATCTGCGTCGTCTCACCTTCGCTCAGTCCATCAAGTTTGGCTTTCAAGCGATACGCGGTGATCGCTTCTAATTTCGCTTTTTCGAGCACGCGTCGGCGCTGGCCGATCTTGGCTTCGGGGCCAACCAATCGTCGGACAAAGGGGTCAGATAAATACGCGTACAGCCTGGTTTTCTCATCCACCGGCAACTGACCGAGCATGTAACGAAATTCGTCGCTCGCCCCCAAGCTGCCCACACCGTCTCGCTCGCGCAAGTCGATCGCCAGTTCCAACTCTTGCCGGTTGGTGCTGATCATCAACAAATCGTCTTGAAGCGAAACGTAGGCGTTTCGTTCTCCGCTTGCGGGAATTTCCACCACGCCGCCACCGGTAACATCGGCGATCACTAATATCGACAACATTCGGTGCAGCAACTGCGGTTGCCGTAAACGTGCGATGACCGTCACATCGGTTCCGTCGATAAAGAACAAGTCTGGCGTGTAGATCGACAGCTCGCTGGCCATGCCCGACGTCAAAACGGAATCGACCCAATCGCGATTCAAACCCAATCGCGCGAGGTATCGTGATTCCAAGTTGTACTGCAGACAGTTTCCCGAAAGCGCCGTTCCCAAGCTTGCGATAAAAGGTGCGCCACTGTCGAGCAGTGCCGGAATGGTTTCCGGTTTTCCGACATAGACATAGAACCGATCGGCCGGGACAAAACTTGCCATCGCAAGTTCTTCGCCTCCACCATGATTGGCAAGCATTGCCTCAAACGGATGCGACTTGACCTCCACCCCTTTTAATGTCGACAGCTCGACCATGTCATCGGTTTTCGACTTGCCGACTGCCAACACTTGCATTTGCAACGTTTCTTCGATCGCTGCACGCCCCCCCAGAATCGAATACATCGACAAATTGTTTGGACGCGGACTAGCAGGCCCAATGGCATCCGAGTGCGGCGTCACTTTGCGATTCCAAAGATCCAACACGCCACCGTTTCCGGCGATCAAGTATGGCGTCCAGCCATAGCGTCGGGCATCAAAGAGTGTGTTTTCGACAAGATCAAAGTCGACTTCTTTTGCTTGATCAAAATTCCATTCCAGCTGAACCTGTTGATTGGCAATCGCGTTGTCAACTCTCACGACCTGCTTGGCGGAGATTACTTCATCCACGATCGCCGTGACGGTATACGTTGTAACCTCTGTCTGGTCGTTTCGTTCGATCGTCTCTTGCGACAAGATCGGCCGAATCGTCGCCTTTTGTGTGCGCACCAAATCTTGATCGATGTCGACTCGTTCGCAATTGCCATCGGTAGAGAGCACCCAATGTTTGCCATCATCGATTAGCGGCCGCAACTCGAATGCCAAGACCTTGCGTTTGTCTTTGGGAACGCCTCGTCGTTGACGTAAATTCGGATCAGCTGACTGATCAGTCGCCGGCGGATCTTCAAATTCGAAGGTGACGTTCGGTATCAAGTGCACAAAGGGGCCATCGACCGCATCGATCGCGATCAGGCCTTCCAAATCACGAAGCCGGTAGGACATTCGATCCCAGAAGAACGCCGATCCGTACTTGTCATCTTGATATTCGCTGAGCTCCTTCAGCGAAGTGGGGCCGACGTTCTGATGTGCCAACGCAAAATCACGGCATGGCTCATAGCCGACGTTGAGTTGCCATCGTGACGCGTTGATCACACGCTCCTCGATGGCTTCGTACATCCGCTTGCCCAGTTGGTGGACACGCAATGGATCAAGAGGTACGAGATAAACTTCACGAACGTGTTCATCGACTTTGCTGGTGTCGATTCGCCAAACACCTTGTGCGGGCAGCTTGACGGTGCCGACGTAGACACGGTACGGACCATCGCGAAGTGGCGCGTGCTTGGATGAACTGACCGCCAGCGGCGAATCGTCGGCAGCGGCGTGAGTGGGAACGGCCATGAAAAACAGCATCACGGCACAGGCGGCCGAACGGTACGTCCGACCTGCGAAGAAGGCTGACGAGTGTGACATCGTCGCAGACCCCGTGGGAAAATGGGCGGGAAAATCGAATCACTAATCGGCAAATGCCAATCCCTTTTCGAGCCCCCGGCAGGGGATCCGATACGCACGATTTTGAGAAATACAGCGTGGATTGGCAACAAAAGTCGCCTGCCAACACAAATCGATGCCGTAGCTTTTTGGATAGAATACGTTCGCACTCAGCGGCATCGACACTGCCGTTCTGCCTCCAACACAAATTCCTTTCTAAGGATTCTTCACGCGGATCGTTGTAAAGATGCAAGGATCCGCGTTCCTTTTCGAAGCCTGCAACAGGCAATGAAGCAGATCGATTCCCATCCAGATTCACCGGAAACGCCACCCCCGCCGGGTGGTGAACGATCGGCGGCCAGTGAAAGCTGGTTGTCCGAGGCTTTCCGCGACAATGAGGTGGCGCTGATGAGTTATGCGAAACACTTGGTGGGTGATCGGGATCGTGCCAACGACTTGGTGCAGGACGCGTTTTTGAGGCTGTGCAAACAGCCCCAGGAAAAGGTGCGTGGGAAAGTACGTCAGTGGCTGTTCCGTGTTTGTCGAAACCGGGCGTTCGACGTCATGAAGAAGGAAGGTCGAATTCGACCGCTTGATGACACGGTAGCGGAAAAAGAAGTCAGCCGGGATGGCGACCCGGTGACGAAAGTTGAAATGGCCGAACGGTATAGCGACGCATTGGATCAGCTCGGGAATCTACCGGAACGGCAACAAGAAGTGATCCGATTAAAGATTGAAAGCGGGCTGAGTTATCGCGAAATCAGCCACGCGACGGGCTTGAGTGTCGGCAACGTGGGCTACCTGCTGAGCACGGGACTGAAAACCGTTCGCGAACGACTTGTTCCCACCGAAAAGTAATCACGCGTTGAAATGATTGTGCCAAACGATTCCGACCCAAACGATTTGCAATTACACGAGCAGGCGACTGCATTCGTGTTCGGCGAATTATCCGCCCAACAAGAAGCGGAGTTTGTGCAACGGATGGAACACTCGCCGACGCTGTGTGAAACCGTCAATGCGATCCGCGAAACCGCAACGACATTGGCAAGCGAGTTCGACACCAAGACACAATCTCTTTCCGAACAAAGTCGTCAAACGATTGAAGCCGCCATCCGTCGCGCCGAGCAGGTCCCCGTGCCGCCGATCGAACCGGGCACAAGCGAAGAATTGGGCGTCGCACAAGCGGTCCCGTCCCCGCAATCGCCTTCGAGTTCGTTCGGCTTTGTACTCGCCATTGCCGCTTCGCTGCTGCTGGCTTGTGGCCTGACGTTGCCGGCCCTAAACCGCGTTATTTCCGCTCGGACAGAAACGAAACTACTTCGTTCACGAATCCAAGAAGTCGAACGTCAAAACCGCCTGTTGGCCGAACGCAATCGCCAATTCGAATCACAAATTCAGTCATTGCAGGTTCAGCTCGCACTCGATCGGCAGCAGTCAACTGTGGCACCACCATCAAGCGCGGTGGTCAATAATGATCAAACAAGCACGAATAATCTCGACACCACAGCGGATGTGAATCCAGTTGATGTGTCTTCAACAGATGTTGCCGCGGTTTCAAATCAGACGCACGAGGAAACAGCCAGTAACGTCGCTGCGATGGGCAGCGCCGGCGATTCTTTGTCTGGCTCGCCAAGCGATTTGTCGCCAACGAATCTCGATCACGATTTGCCAAACGAAAATGAGACTGCGGTTGACGACCCATCAGTTATCGCGGCTGATGTGCTCGAATCCCAGCGTTTAATGGACGATACGCTCTCACCAAGTCGGGTAAAGGTTGCTGGACAATCCAGGCCGTTTCGGTCGGGCGTTTTCGAATCCGCTGCCGTCAGCCCACTTTCGAATTTCCCTATCAACATCGAGCGGGAATCTTACTGGGCGGTTCGCAAACTGATTGATCGCAAGTCGCTTCCTCAATCCAATGACGTCTATGTCGAGCAATTGATCAATACGTTTGATTACGAATATGCCCGCCCAGAGGATGGAAAAACGTTTGCCGTTTCGATGGATATCGCGAGCTGTCCCTGGAATCCATCAAACCGCTTGGCACGTGTTGGGATTCAAGGACGTGAGTCACAACAGTCACGACGACCGGCGAATCTCGTGTTTCTGGTCGATGTCTCTGGAACGATGAATCGGCCTGAAAAATTACCGCTTGCGGTCAAGGGGCTGCTCACAATTGTCGAACAGCTCGACAAAAACGACTCACTCGCAATCGTTGTTTACTCCGGCGCCAAAGGAATTGCTCTGGACGCGACGACAGGCGATCAAAAACTCAAAATCATTGACGCCATCCACCGTATCCGCAGCGGCGGCTCGACAAAGTCGGGCGAAGGACTGCAATTGGCGTATCGGATCGCTCAACGCCAGTACATTCCTGGCGGAAACAATGCGGTCATTCTTTGCACGGACAATAACTGCCAAATCGGATTCGAAAGTAGCAACGAACTTGCCGACTTTGTTTTGACTCGAAGCGACCAAGTTGCCTTTTCGGCGATCCAGTTTGGGGCAGATGCTGGCGATCACAAATTGATGAAACGGCTCTGCAATAAAGGAAACGGGGACTATCGCGTGGTGAAGAACCGTGGCGACGCAGAGTCACAATTTCTTGACCAAATTCAGCTCCACTCCGAACAAATCGCTAGCGACGTTGATGTCCGAGTTGAATTCAACCCACGTGAAGTCAAAGCTTATCGATTAATCGGTTACGAAGATCAACGTGGCGCGATGGTCGCCACTAGCGACCTTCCTTGGTCTGGCGACGTGTATTCGGGACATGCCGTTACCGCGCTTTATGAAATCATCCCACAAAACGGTTTGGGGGCTGGCGCCCCGACAGACTCAAACGTCGAAGGATTGAAGTACCAAACCCCCGTCGCGTTAAACGATGATGCCAACAGCGGTGAAGTGCTAACCTTGAAGCTACGCTACCACGACACGCAATCGGGGCAAGATTTCGATTCGATCGAAGTCAGTCTTCAAGACACCGGTATCGCCTTTGATGACGCGCCGGAGAGTTTTCGCTTCGCTTCGGCTGCCGCCGCATTCGGGATGTTGTTGCGGAGTCCTGCCAATCAGATCACCGTCCGTCACACGGGCGACAGCCCGGTTGCTGATGGATTAACGGATTTCGAGTTCATCGAAAAAATTGCTGCTAATGCGAGTGGCGAGGATCCGAGTGGCTTTCGCAATGACTTCGTCGCGATGGTAAAACGGGCAGGCCGCTTGGCTGCACAGCAGCACGGCTAACGTTATGTTGACGTGAGAGGTCGCTTTCGCAAGAGCGTCCATTTCATCGCCTTCTTAGCCGACCGAACTGCCAAAGTGAACGACGACAAACGCTGGTTTGAAATCAACAATGTCGAAGAAGTCCCTTCGCCATCTCTTTTAATTGACATCGGCCGTGTAAAGTCCAACTTGCAGCGGATGATTCGGTGGGCGGGTCAACGAGGCCCAGAAGTCCTCCGCCCCCACGTCAAAACACACAAGCTGCCTCAGATCGTTCAACTGAAACTGAAGGCCGGCATCACAAAATTCAAAACGTCAACGATCGCCGAATGCGAAATGACGGCCGAGGCGGGCGGCGAAGACATTTTGATGGCGTATCAGCCGGTCGGCCCGAATATCCGTCGATTCTTGACTCTTGTTGAAACGTTTCCGGATTGTCGCTTTTCAACCATCGTCGATTGCTTGGAAATTGCCCAACAGCTTTCCGATGAAGCGACACGCATCGGGGCGGTCATCGATTTATTCGTCGACTTGAATGTCGGGATGAATCGGACCGGGATTCATGTCGGCGAGTCAGCGGAACGCCTCTATCGCTTCATCTCCGAATCGCCATCCTGCAATGCGGTGGGGCTGCATGCTTACGATGGACACATCCATCACACCGATCCCGAAACTGTCGTCAACCTTGTCTATGAAGCGTTTACGCCAGTTTGGGAATGGAAACGCCAAATCGAAAGCCGCGGCTTGGTCGTTCCCAAAGTTGTCGGGTGCGGCACGCCAACGTCAAAATTGATGCTTCAAAACGCCCCCGATTGTGACGTCGAAGTCAGCGCTGGCACATCCGTTTTATGGGACGCCGGTCAGCCAACGTTTTCTCCGCCAATGGATTTCGAAAACGCCGCCTTGTTGCTTGCCCGTATCATCAGCCGGCCTACCGAATCAACGCTTTGTATCGATGTCGGCCACAAGTCGGTCGCCGCGGAAATGCAGCCACCACGAATCGTATTTCGTGGTCTTGAAGATGCCGAGTTCGTGATGCAAAGCGAAGAACACTTGGTTCTGAAAACCGATTTTGCCGCTGACTATCCCGTTGGAAGCGTCCTGTATGGGATGCCAGTTCATATTTGTCCCACCGTCGCACTGTACGACCACGTTTGGTGTGTGCAGGATGGTCTCGCGATCGAGCGCTGGCCGGTTACCGCACGGGCTCGACAGATTACGATCTAGCGATCGACACGATGGGTGTTGGCGTGTGTTTCGAGAACGCGTCTTACCCCCTGTCGAAACTCGGGATCGTCGGCAAGTTTCATCACGGCAGGACTGTTCATCAAGAACAGCAACTCCTCTTGGCCGAGCGGTTGACCGCCGCGGAACACCCCCGCCAATTGCGGCTCGCCACGGAGCTCTTCGATCGCCCGAGAAACTTCGGGATCATTTCGAAGCGAGCGAATCTCGGGGTCGGCCAATAAACGATCAACAGCGCCTGGCGATGACAATTGGCGTACCGCCGCGGGCAACTTTTGAGTTTCAGCGAGCGGTTCGATCCGCTCGAACGGGTTGTAATCGCGAACAAACGGTCCGATCGCACTTTGTCGCGTTTGTGCGGCCCAATGATCAACCCACTGAGCGACAGCGTTTTCGCTTTTGTTCGCGTCACGCTGCCAAAGCTGCATGCTGATCAATCCGCCCAATGCCAACCAGACTAATAGCGTGCCCTCGATTGCGCCCAAGACGAAACCGCCATAGTGGTTCGCCTTTGCTAAACGCTGACGATGAGCGATCGTGCCGCCCAGTAGCGCCGTCACCAACAACGAAACGATCATCGAGATCAGCACACCCGCCACGGCGATACTCAAGAAGCGGTTCGCCAATCCGGTGGTTTCAAAATAACGCGTCGCATAGGGCTCCAGGGTCGGTGCCGCCGCAGGTGCAAAATAGAACGCCGCAGTCAGCCCGATCAGACTCGACGCAATCCCGATCACCCCCATCTTGAAAGCGACCATCGACGAGAAACTGATCAGTACCAAGCTGATCGCCGCGATCGGATCTCCTTGTCGAAACAAAACGGCACTTGCCACCATCGTCGCCAAAACGATTGCAATCATCAGCCAGGGATTCATTTGCACCGGGACGGGCTTGTTCGAATCCTTTTTCCGTCGATGGCTTTCAGCCGACTGAGACATGTGCGTCGCGAGAAGTGTGGGGGGAGGGGAGCGGGTCGGTTAAGCCGCTAGGCCGAACCTGATTCGAAACGGGGCGCGTTCGTTTGTCGGCAATCGCTACGGTAAGGGGAACCGCCGACATACCCGGTGCCGCCCCGCTTGCCGATCTGTTCCCTGCTGGTGGAGTGTACCTCATCAATTGGGACGCTGCTTGATTCGGGTCATCGCGCGACTGCCGCCACACCCGAGTACCGCCCCGGCGGTAGACTCCCAACCTGACCCCATAAAAAAACGCAGCGTCACAATCTTGGTGACACTGCGTCAGATGCGATCAACTGGCCCGTTGCCGGGCCGGACCGATCGTAGAATTAGTTGATGCTTTCGGAGATGACTTCGCGGCTCGCTCGCGTTCCGAGCGAACCCCACAAACCATAGGGGCTGGCCGATCCAGGAGCGCGATTGCCGGTTTCACCGAGCACCACCGTACCGTTGGTCGGCGAACCAGCTTCGATTGAATCGGTGATAAACACCACCGCACCGTCGCTCATCAACACGTGCGTTCCACCTTGGTGGCGACTGCTTGCCGACAACGCCCCTGGCGAGGTGTCACCAAGCGACATACAGGTTTCGCTGTTCGGTGGCAGAATCGTGTTCATCGCCGTGTAGGGCTGGCAACCGCTGGCCCAACGGAATCCACGACCTTGGTTTCCGGCGGCAACGTCGGTCAGGTTCGACATCCAAAATTTAGGCCGCTCTGGGTCAACATCCGAATGGCAGACGTAGGGATTGTTGCGAAGACCGGTGAAGGTCCCTGGCGCGAAAGTGTGCGGCAACGTCCGAACGTCACGGTCACCCAAATCGGTCGCGATTTCGCCCATCATGATGGTGTTCGAAAGTCCGTCCAAAATGTCACGGAACTTCATCGCACGACGCGGAATGAAAACACCACGGCAAGCAGCTTGTGTGGACAAGTTGCTGTTGGTGTGAACTTCGATTTTTGGCCAGCCGCGAAGGTTGTACCAATACGACCCGTTGTCGGTGTAATGCAGAGCGTCACCGAGACACGCGGCGTAGTTGCTGCGTCCCATCGCAGGCAGACCTTGTCCGGGGTCGCTAGGGCAACGCAGTGTTGGGATTTCAGTCATCCAAGGTGGATACGCGGTGTTGCGTTGGTTCACCTTGACAACGTCATTGTCCTCTTCCGTTGGGGTCGGTCCCATCGCCGGCCACGGCGGGTTCCGTGGAGTGTTTGGATTGGTCAAATCGACCGAGTTCGGATTGGCAATCGTGTCCCACAAGCCTTGTTGTTCAAAGAACGGCGTGAGGCCAACAAAGACGCTCAACATCATCATGTTGCAGTCGTCGCCGTATCCGCTGAACCAGCTTGCACCGGCTGGAAGTCGCCGCGTGCCGCCCATGTGTGTAGGAAGCTGTTTAAAAGCAGAGTGGTAGTTGTGCGATGCGAGGCCGATTTGCTTGAAGTTGTTACTGCAGCTCATACGTCGCGCCGCTTCACGAGCGGCTTGTACGGCCGGCAACAACAACCCAACCAAAATCCCGATGATCGCAATCACGACCAAAAGTTCGACAAGGGTGAAACCTTTCGAACCGGATTTGTTTCGAATCATTTCGGTACCTGTGACTTAAACAAGTCGACAATAAAGGATAGATGTAACTTAGACGTCTTAAACTCCATCCCGGACGTCCCGAAAGCGTTTCGTTCCCACCTCTCATTCCTTCGTTTGAACAAACGCTCGATGGTGATGGTCTTGCGATTCCAGGCGGCTATTGCTGTTGAGATGCCAGTGCGGCTTTCTCTCGCTCGCGATTGGATTCTTCCTGTTCGGTCATCTGATAATCCTGCGGCTCGATCACGGTGTTCTCCGAGGAGCCACATCCGGTTGTCGAAACCAACGCCATCGTCACGACCAACGCTGTTAGCAGAAGCTTCATGAGAATTGCTTAGGGGGTAGGGGAATGCACCTGTATCGGCTGCAATCATTCAATGATCGAAGCAGCCAGCCGGAGTCGCGTTTCATCTCCATTGCGAACCTAATTTGGTCAATGCGTAAAACGCTGACCAGCACTTTGTCGGGGTATGCGGAAACGCACGCTAGGCGTCTGCGAAAAAAGGCGGCGATCTACACCGTTACCGACCTCGCAAGTGCAGCTATCTTCCCCAACTTTATCCGCGACGACGCATTTTTTTCGTTAATAATTAATGAAGGCTGTTCGTTGTCGGCGTTCCTACACCCATTTGTCGTTCGACCTGGTTCCTAACAAGATGCCAACACCACTTCCCAATGCTGATTCACCAAAGTCGAACGCTTCGCCTTGTCGCTCATCCGCCGGCCTTGAGTCCGATCAGAGAGCAACTTTCCCGATCGATCGGTGGTCAGTGTCCGGTGCGGCTTTGATTGCCACAGCGATGGCCACCATCCTGTACTTCATGGGGCGACAGGTCTGGTGTGATTGCGGAAACCCGACACCCTGGTCTTGGGAGGTGAACTCATCACACAACTCACAGCATTTTATCGATCCGTATACGTTCACCCATGTGCTTCATGGCGTGGTTTTCTTTGCCATCCTTTGGCTGTTCCGTTCCGCATCGATTCCCTGGTTCGGACGCGCGATTCCGTTGCTCCCGGCGCAACGTTTGCTGATTGCGTTGCTGATCGAAGCGGCATGGGAAATCCTTGAGAACACACCGCTGGTGATCGACCGTTATCGGGCGGCCACGATTTCACTGGATTACTACGGCGACTCAATCGCAAACAGCCTGGCCGATTTGGCGTCTTGTCTGATTGGATACCTGATCGCAAGTCGGCTTCGATGGCAATCGTCACTCGTACTGTTTGTTGTCACCGAAGTTGTGTTGATGGCCACGATCCGTGATTCACTGATTTTGAATGTGATCATGCTCGTGTTCCCCAATGAGGCGATTTTACGCTGGCAGGCAGCCTGATTCGGTCTTTTCAAAATTGTTGTGTAACAAGCGATCGGCTCTCCCGCTTGGCTTGATGTCAACGACACCAACAACAATCCATCGCTCACAAGCCCCTTAGGCAATTCAATGTCCGCCAAACGATTCCGCCAATTTCCCGCCATCCGTTTCGCCATCGCTTTGATCTTGACCGCATCGGTCACATTCTGTGCAACGAACGCTCAAGCGGGTGGTCACAGCTGGGGCTGGTCGAAGCCAATGAATAAACGCATGGGCGCGTTTTACACGAGCAACAAGAACGCCAACTTCCAGCGACACTCCACGTCCCGATCGATTTACAATGTACAGCCACGTTATGTACAGTCACGTCACGTACAGCCACATTACATCCAACCACGACACACCGGCTACGGTCACCAATATGTGACGCCTCACCACAAAGTTGTCACCCCGCAGCCAACGTTCTCCACACGGCCAATGGTGATTCAACACCCGACGATTCAACACGTAGCCCCCAAAATCGTGAAGCCGATTCATCCTGTCACGCCTGGCTATTGGCAGTGAACTCGATCTCAAACCCGCCAACGCCATCACGCCAGCGACGTCGACTCTTTCGATTGATCAGTGTGCTGCTGGCGTTGACACCTTTCGCGATCGCAGAAACCTACTTGCAAGTCATGTCGGATCGTCCTAGCGACGATCTGACATGGGATCCGATCTTCGATACCTCTGCCCAACCACGGTTGTTCCGTCTTGATTCCGCATCTGCAAAGTATCGCGTAGACGAACAACGCCTTAATTTTTTCCGACCGGCATCGTTTGAAGCAGTCAAAACACCGCAGACCAAACGTGTTTTTGTACTCGGCGGATCCACCGTCCAAGGTCGGCCGTACGAAATCGAAACGTCGTTTAGCGAGTGGACCAAACAACGACTTCAAGCCGCCGACCCAACGTTCTCTTGGGAAGTTGTTAACTGTGGCGGCGTTTCTTATGCGAGCTATCGAGTCGCTGTCATTTTGGATGAAGTTCTCGGCTATCAGCCCGATGCGATCGCGATTTACTGCGGTCACAACGAATTCTTAGAAGAACGCTCTTACGGAACGTTGTCATCGAATCAAGGGACACTGCAGGCGATCGCTTCGCATTCGCAGCTAATTCAATCGATTCGTCGACAACTGGGCAAAGCGACGGTCCAACTCCAGCCATTGCCCGCTGAAACACAGACACGACTGGATCTTGTCGAAGGCATGCGGCGCTATGTACGTGATCCAGAATGGCGCCGCTCTGTCGAGCAACACTACATCGAAACAATGCGGCGAATGATCGTCGCTTGTCGAAATGCCGATGTGCCGTTGGTCGTGTGCGTACCGACAAGTGAAATCGTTAATACGCCGCCCTTTAAGATTGTCGAACTCGATAAAGAAACGCATGACCCTGATCGCGTTGCTGCATTTCAATCTCAGTGGGCGATCGCGCAAGACCGTGAACGTTCCGATGCCGATCGATTGCAAGCCTGCCAGTTGTGCTTGGCAACCGATCCCGACCACGCCGGGGCACACTACCTTGCCGGCAGGATCCATTGGCAGCACAATCGTTCGGAGTTGGCACGCAAACACTTGATGGCCGCCCGAGATGTTGATGTCTGTCCGCTGCGGGCGACCACACCGATGATCCAGTCGCTACAAAAGCTATCTGACGAACTAAACGTTGTGATGGTGAATTGCCCGATTCGTTTCGATCAGACCGATTCAAGCCGTCGACCGTTGCCCGACGGCATTCCCGATCCCGATCGATTCGTCGATCATGTCCATCCGACGATCGCGGGGCACCAACAGATCGGGGCCGATGTCGCGTCGCAATTGATTCGCTTATTGAATATCACCAACCGGGACGATGCCGAATCCGTTTACCAGTCGCAGGCGAAGCAACACCTTGAATCGCTTGACGAAACGTACTTCAACCGTGCCAAGCAACGACTTCGCGGATTACAGAATTGGGCCGCCGGACGAGCCGGAAAGCTGTCGCTGTGATCAAAGTCGCGATCCAGGCCAAATGCCGATCGATTAAGACGACTGCTTTAACAATTCCCTCGCACGCTCCAATGCCGGCTCGGCCCAGGTCTGACCGTGATAGAGATTTAATATCCCTTCCAGCAGGCGGCGTTGTTCTTCGGGGGCAAGCTTCTCGGCCTCGTCGATCCGGTCGCTCAACTCCGCCAGTTTGGGATCATCGCGACGCAGACTTGAGTCCTTCGTTGCCGCATCGAGTCGCTCAATTTCGAACGCGGCCAGTTGGCCGAGTTCGCGCTGCGTCTGGTCGGCTTGGGCGGACTCTTGAAAGACATCGATCCAGTGCTGCAACTGTTTCCTTGCTTCACTCGGATCGCTGTCACGTAAGTCCATCGCTTGCAAGAATGAGGTTTCGTAGAGTGGTCCTTCGTCGGTGCGAAGCTTTGCACGAAGCTTCAATCGTTTCACGGCCGCATTGACTTGATAGACCATCAATCGGTCACGAAAGAAATCGGCTTGCGGGTGCTCCGGATAGAGCTTCACGAATCGTTCTAACTCGTTCTTTAATTCAAGTGATTCGTCATCCGAAATCGCCTCGATCTTTGTGATCAAATCATCCGGCGAAGGGTGCCCCAGTTGAGTCAGCAGGATGTAACCTCCGACCGCCAAAGCAATCACGATTAGACCGATCGACAGGTATCGGGCGGAGAAGTGTTCTTCGGATGGATGCGTTTCACGATAGGTTCCGCCTTGTCCTTCGGAATCAGAGACGGTTTGAAAATGTGTTTTCGATTCTGTTCCGATCGATGTATCCAGCCCGGGCGGATCCGCCAGCGAGAAATCGACCGAATGACCACTAGCAACGGCCCCGGCGGCGGCAGAAGGGGGCGTCGTTGAAGGAATCGTTTTTCCACCGGCGTCTTGATCAGATCGCAATGTTTTGGCAGACGGATTCACCCACGTCGCTTCCGTGCCTTTGGATGCAAAATCGTCCGAATTGAACTGCACCGTGTCATCGGGCCGTGTCTTGTCGTCGCGAGCGACGGTCTTGGCCGGATCCGTGTGATTTGTTTTGCTTTCGGGCGGCTCCGACACGCGAGTGTCCGACATCGGGGCATCGGATGACGGCTGTCCTGTCGACGGAGTATCCGCCATTGTGGCCATGCGTTGCAGCCCGGAACGCATCGCTTTAAGTCGGTTCATCACCGCGAGAGCAGTGGGCGGCCGATCGGCAGGTGACTTTTGAAGCAGCTCATTGACCAACTGGACGATATCGTCCGGCAACTCGGGATCCACCATGTCCAGCGGGACGTGGTCTTTGTGCTTCACCGCTTCGATGACCTCGGTGATATTCTTGCCACGAAACGGAGGCCTTCCGCACAGCATTGCGTAGATCACACAACCGAGCGAATACAAATCCGAGCGAATCGTCGTTCCGCCTTCGGTGGCCTGTTCGGGGGCCATGTAGTCGGCCGTCCCCATGATCGAACCGGCCGCCGTCAAGTTGTTGCCGAACAGTTTGCTGATTCCGAAGTCGACCAGCTTCACGGTGCCGTCGCCTTTGATCAGCAAATTCGCTGGCTTGAGATCCCGGTGGATCACGCCGATGTCGTGGGCATGTTTCAGGGCCGAACAAACCTGGATGGCGATGTCCAAGGCTTGAGTCCAGTGGATTTTTTTCTCGGCACGAATCTTGTCTTGAAGCGATTGTCCGTCGACGTACTCCATCGAATAGAACAGCAAATCGTGTTCTTCGCCAAAACCGACTAACTTGACGATGTTGGGATGGCTCAGACATTTCAGCGTCTTGATCTCGGCATCAAAGCGGCGCCGAAAACGCATTTCATCAGAAATCTGCAACGCAATCAGCTTGACCGCGACGGTATCACCCGATTTCGCATGTTCGGCTTTGTAAACGGCTCCCATCCCGCCTTTGCCCAACAATTCTCCAATGCGGTACGGACCGAGGTATTCAGGGAGCTTCATGGAAGCGTTCGACGTGAGCAAGCGAGAAGCAGATCAAAAGGTTGTGACGGCCGCAGTTTAACACAGACAGCAACCACCTCAGAACGCGTCAGTCGCCGAAATGAACCGAACAGGCATCGCCGTCGCATCCTGCGTCTGATTTTTTCCCGGCGATTTTGTAACGCCGTTTGGCGATTTGATGATACCCCCACCGCCACAGGCCGGCGGTCCCGGGTAGATGCAACAGCGGAGCGGCGATCCACAGCAACGGCAAACGCCGGGTCAAATAGCGAACCGCGTCTCCCCCGCCATGTCGGCCTCCGTTTTGGTCGACCACATACATTTGTTCCATCATCTGCTCGTGAGTCAGATCCGGATATCGCTCGTGGACGCGTGGGTCGTGCAGCGAAAGGAAGCTCAGCCGATTGCCACAACAATCCAATCGTTGCAGATTTTTAACCTGGGCAATACAGAACCGGCAATTGCCGTCATAAATCACCACATCGGCGTCTTTCCGTGCGTCGGGATCGGGTAGACCGTCTTCCCCTCCGCGCAAAACTTCGCCGTCGCGAACGAGCGTCGTGTTTTCGGTAGTCACAGAAGCCATCTTTTCGAGCGAAATCGCGATTGTGAAGGAAAAATTGCGGTAACAGGCGATCCTAAACACTCCCTATACTGGGATTGTAGGCTGTCCCTTCATCAAGGCTACTGCTATGAATCGAATTGAATCTCAAGTTCGTCGTGCCCAACGGCGTATTATCCTCGGCACGTTCGGCCGATCGATTTGCGTCACCCTGTTCATTGCCTTGGTGGTTGCCACGATCGCCTGTGCCCTTCCGGGCATCCAAGTGATGGATGTCGATGTGGAACGCTGGAACCAAGCCTGGATCGGAGGATCGATCCTCGCCGCGTTGGTTTCGGCAGCAGCCTACGCAGTGTTCACCCGACCATCTCAAGAGCGTGTCGCGCTCGAAGTCGACAAGCGTTTTGCTCTGGGCGAACGGCTGAGCAGTTCATTGTCGATGTCAGCCACTGACCGCGAAAGCGAATTCGGTTTGGCGGTCATTTCCGATGCCGACCGGCGTGCAGATAAACTAAAAATCGCCGAACAATTCGCCTACAAGCCAAGTCGACTGGGATGGCTGCCACTCGCGATCGCCCCCATCTTGGCGGTGGTCCTGGTCTTGGTCGAACCGGCAACCAACGTCGCCCAAGCTGGCCGTGACATCGATCCGGAGATCACTGCACAAATCAAACGGGCGTCGCTGCAGCTCAAAAAACGCATCGCCCAGCAAAAACGCAAAGCAGACGCCAAGGGCCTGGAAGAAGCTCGTGACCTGTTTGACAAACTGGAAAAGGATCTGAATCAGATCACTGAGAAGAAAAACATTGATCGCAAAGAGGCAATGATCGCGCTCAACGACCTGAAAAAACAGCTCGAAGACCGACGCGAACAACTCGGGTCTAACGACCAATTGCGAAAAGCGATGTCCCAAATGCAATCTCTGCAATCAGGCGAGGCCGGTGAAGCGGCCAAATCGATCGCCAAAGGTGACTTCGGCAAAGCTGAAAAAATCATGCGTGAGCTCGCCTCGAAAATGAAAGATGGCAAGCTCGACGAGCAACAAAAACAGGAACTGAAAAAACAGGTTGATCAGCTCAAAAATCAGCTCCAAAAGGCGATCGACGAACAAAAGCAAAAACAGCAACAGTTGCGCGACCAAATCGAACAAGCCAAACGCGAAGGCCGATCGCAAGACGCGGCAAAAATGCAGCAGCAGCTCAACGAGATGCAGCAGCAATCGAAACAACAGATGCAGCAAATGCAACAGATGGCCGAAAAACTCGGCCAAGCTTCGCAAGCAATGCAAAATGGTGACGCCGATCAAGCCGCCAGCTCGTTGCAAGACATGGCCGATCAACTTGGCGACATGCAGCAAGAAATGAGCGAGCTGCAAGATCTCGAAAGCGCTATGAACGACCTCTCTCAATCGAAAGACCAAATGCGCTGCACCAAATGTGGCGGCGCCGGTTGCCAGCAATGCCAGGGGATGGGAATGGGGCAAGGCAATGGCAACGGAAACGGAAATGGTTTGGGCGAAGGGAATGGTCAAGGCGACCGCCCCGAGGAAGAGGACGAAACCAGCACTTACGAAACTCAAGTCCGTGGTAAAGTCCGCCAAGGCAAAGCGAAAATCACCGGGTTCGCCGACGGCCCCAACCGCAAAGGCGTCACCCGAGAAGAATTGAAACGGGCCGTGGAAAGCGCGTTTTCCGAAGAGAGCGATCCCTTGGAAAACCAACAACTGCCACGGACCGAACGCGAGCACGCCAAGGACTACTTTGACAAGCTGCGATCGGGACAATAGAACCTAAGCCGCCTGCGGTATTGGACGAGACACCAAGGCCTCGTCCCCGCGGCTCACTTGCCGCTCTCGATTTCGCTGCTCACCACTCCCTTGTGTCGATCCATTTATGTTCACGTGCCGTTCTGCCGGCACCGTTGTGGATACTGCAATTTCAGTGTGATCGCCGGCCGCGATGACCTGATGGACCGTTTTCTCGGTGCCGTCGAGATCGAACTCGATCAAATCGTCTCCGGCTTATCTTCGGCCCCCGAACTGGACACGATCTTCATCGGCGGTGGCACCCCCACCCACCTCGACCCGGCCCGGCTTCAGCGACTGTGCCAAATGCTCACCGATCGATTCCGGCTAGCTCCCGGATTCGAATGGAGCGTCGAAGCCAATCCCGAGGATATCGATGCGACTAAACTCGCCTTGCTGAATCAGTACGGCATTAATCGGGTCAGCTTGGGCGTTCAGTCGTTCAATGATGAAAAGCTCGCCATCCTGGAACGCAGTCACGATGGACAGCAGGTCCGTCGAATTATCGAAACCGTCGCGGAGGTGATCGATAACGTTTCTCTGGATCTGATCTTCGCCGCACCGGGTGAATCGATTAACGACTGGCAAAATGATCTAAACATCGCGACTTCGCTTCCGATCAAACACGCGTCGACTTATGCGTTGACCTTTGAAAAAGGCACGTCGTTTTGGTCACGTCGGCTGAAGGGCACGCTTCATGAATCACCCGAAGAAGTCGAACTGCACATGTACGATCTTGCCAGGGAGCACTTCGCCGCGGCGGGAATGCAACACTACGAGATCTCGAATTTCGCTAAGCCTGGGTTTCCGTGCCGACACAATTTGAGCTATTGGCGAGGACTTGGCTGGTACGCCGCCGGTCCCGGTGCCGCGGCGTATGTGGACGGGTATCGAAACGTCAACCACCGCAGTACGACCGCGTACTTGAAGCGACTCGAATCGGGTGAATCACCGGTGGCGGAGTCGGAACGGGTGACCACCGAACAAGCTGCCCGTGAGGCTGCGGCGTTTGGAGTCCGCATGATCGACGGCGTCGACTTGGACGCCATCGGCCAACAATACGAAATGGAGTTGTGGCAGCTCTGTGCGAACGAGATCGAGCAAATGCTTCGCCAAGGATTGGTCGAACGCACCGAACGAAAACTCAAACTGACCGAACGGGGGATCCACTTCGCCGATTCGGTCGCGTCTGAGCTACTGGGGTAATGGCCCCCAATAAAGCAGAACGCTTCGCCAATCCCATTGTCACGGTCCCTGTTGCGATCAGAATGCCGCTCCAGAGCGCGTTGTTGGACTTGTTGGTTGCGACACTGAACCCGGACGGTCGTTGGGTGTCACCCTCAGCAACGATTTCTGAACAAACCGACCCGCTCCGTTTCTTTCGAGCGGTCGACCACCCAAGCACTCGCGCCTCGTTTGGCCGCCGCAGGCAACCATGTCCGACTACCTCAAATTGCACTTTGTGATCTTGCTGTGGGGTTCGACTGCCATTCTTGGCAACCTGATCGAACTCAGCGCGACGCAACTCGTCTTTTACCGCAGTAGCCTGGCCGCGGCATTGCTGTTCGTGTTCTTACGGCGTCACGCCAAGCTTCCTGTCGCCACTGCCGCGTTGCTGCTGCTAAACGGTGCAGTCTTGGGAACGCACTGGATCTTTTTCTTCTTGGCGGTGAAGGTCGCCAATGTTTCGATCTGTATGATCGCAATGGCGACGATCTCGTTTTGGACCGCGCTGTTAGAACCACTGCTCGTGAAAAGCTGTCGGTTCCAATGGGTCAACCTGATCCTTGGGATGGTGGTGATGACCGGGATCTATTCGATCTACCGGCACGAATCACAGTTCCACTACGGACTTGCGGTCGGATTGATCGGCGCGATCCTGGCAACACTCTTTTCGATTGCCAACGGCCAACTCGCTTCACGAGCCAGCGAACAGAGCATCGTCATGTACGAGATGGCTGGCGCGGCGATCGTGTGTGCCGCCACGCTGCTAGTCAGTGAAGCATTTGGATTGGGGTTGGCATCGGACCGCTGGATGTTGACGCCGCGTGAAGGCTTGTTTCTCGGGATGCTCGTCTTGGGCGGAACGCTGCTGGCCTATCACATCTATGTCAGTTTGCTGCATCGCCTATCGGTCTTCACGATCAACTTTGCCAACAACTTGGAACCGATTTACGGCATCACCTTGGGTGCACTCTTTTTCGGCGACCACCAGTACCTCGGTCCCGATTTTTACATCGGTGCTGTGATGATTCTGTCAGCCGTCGTCGCACAGCCAGTCCTAGCAATCCGAGCCCGCCGCAAACTTCAACCGCTTACTTAGCGGGCTCCCGAAAGCAATCACATCCGCTACGACATCACGCGACGGGTGACGAGGGGATGAATCGCGAGGTAGATCAACACAGCGACTGCCGAAAGGATGCAGCTGGCAACCCACAATGTTGTCGGCCCCAGTCGCTGCAACACTTCGCCGCCCAGTGGTGCCCCCACTGCAAGCGCTAACGCATAGCAGGTCGTCGATAATCCCATGTATGCGCCGCGGCAATGCTCGGGCGCCAACTTGGAAATGATCGATTGCTTCGTCGGTGCTTGCAAGATCTCGCCAAGCGTCCAAACACTGATGCTGATCCCGATCAGCACAAAGCTTCCGCCCAATCCGGTGACACCAAACCCGAGCGAGATCAACACCGCTCCCAACGTCACAATGCTCATCGCGTTGTAACGGGTGAACCAGTGCGTCAACGGCAACTGCAACAAGACGATCAGCACTCCGTTGATGGACATCAACAGCCCAAATTCCAAGTTGCTGAATCCGACTTGGCGGATGTAAAGCGGTAGCGTCGAAAAGGCTTGGACGAAGACCAACTCGATCAACAACGTTGACATGCAAAACATCAGAAACGTTGCGTCGTTCATGATGATTCCGATCGACTCCCGCACGTTCCCGCGCTGCACCACAATCGATTCCGTCGGTTCGCTTTCGCTGACCCGATCTCGAACCGGTGCTTCGCTGATCCAAAACCAAATGATCAAACCGTACGCACACATCGTGATCGCGTCCAACCAAAACAGCAGCTTGAAACTGTAGCCGGCCAAAATTCCGCCCAGTGGTGGCGCGATCGCGAATCCCAAGTTCACCGAGATATACATCAATGCGAATGAATGGGTCCGTCGGTCGATCGGCGTCAAATCGGCGATCAAGGCGGATGCGGCGGGACGGTACAAATCGCTGACCAAGGCGAAGGCACACACGCAAAGCGCGAAGGGCAATTTCTGGGTCATCGATCCGAGCAACAGCAACAACACACCGCCGCCAAAGAGCGCCAGCAGCATGACTGGCAACCGTCCGATGCGGTCAGAGAGAAATCCGCCAAGCAAGGCCCCCGCCATCGCGCCGATTCCTAGCATGCCGATACACAACGTCGCGAAGCTGACACCAAACCCCAACTGTTCGCTGGCGTAGATCGACAGGAAGATGACCGCGAACGATCCGGCTCGATTGACAAATGAACCGAAGCAAAGGATGCGAACCGGAAGCGGCAATCGAAAATAGTCGCCAAGCATGGCCGTGTCGCCTGAGTAAAGTCGTTCAATCCGAGTGCCACTCGGACAAACCAATCGCTAGCGGGGTTCGCGAAATTGTGAGCTTCAGTTTCGCCGCAGCAACGTTTTTGGACAGCTGCGAAACTTTCATTCTGAGGTAGGGTTTGAATCTGTACACTCCTTTTCTAATTGAATGTCGTTAAGGGAAAGCCAACCCACTCAGGCGGCGACGGCTTGGTGTCCAAACACGACTGCAACTTCGATTGCCCCTGATGTGAGGGATAGATCGCATGCGTTTCTCGTCACGGTTTTGTTTGGTACTCGGCTTCGCGGCGCTAGGCTGGAACGCCTCCAGTGCGCGTGCCGAAGAGATGGACGCGGCGACGAATGATGCCGTCACACCAGAACAGTTAACGTTCTTTGAATCCAAGATTCGCCCTGTGCTGGTTCGCGAATGCTATGGCTGTCACAGCGAGCAATCGGGACAGAACAAAGGCGGATTGAAGCTGGATACCCAAGCGGCATCGTTACTGGGTGGCGACAGCGGTGCGGCGGTCATCCCGGGTGACCTCGACAACAGTTTGCTGTACACCGCGATCACGCATCAAGACTTTGTGATGCCGCCGAAACGCAAGCTTTCGGACTCGGAAATCGCCGACTTTCGAAAATGGATTCTGGACGGGGCTCCGGACCCACGTGTGACCGAAGCAGTGCAGATGCCTCAGTCGTCGATTGGCGAAGACACCATCGCGCGGGCGAAAGACACCTTTTGGGCTTACCAACCGCCCAAGTCCCAGATGCCGCCCCAGGGCCAATGGGCGAAAAGTTCGATCGATCGATACATCGAAGCCGAACTGACCAAGGCCGGCATGACACCGGCCGAAGACACCGATGCGGCGACACTGCTGCGCCGGCTGTGCTTTGACTTGGTCGGCCTGCCCCCAACACCCGAACAAGTCCGTTGGTTCGAAACCGCCTATGCTGCGGACGCCGACGCCGCTGTCGAACGCGTTGCCGATCGATTGTTAGATTCCGACGCTTTCGGCGAACACTGGGCTAGGCATTGGCTGGATGTTGCTCGGTATGCCGAATCGAGCGGACGCGAAGTCAACATGACGTTCCCTCACGCGTGGCGGTACCGTGACTTTGTGATCGATTCACTCAACCACGACAAACCGTTCAATGTGTTTGTCCAACAACAGATCGCCGGTGATTTGATGCCGGCGGAAACCGACCAACAATGGACGGAGAACTTAGTCGCGACGGGGTTCCTTGCCATCGGCACCAAGAACCTGAATGAGCAGAGTTCGATGCAGTTTGCCGCCGACTTGGCGGACGAACAGATCGATGCGACCACACGAGTATTCTTGGGAACCTCGGTCGCCTGTGCTCGCTGTCACGATCATAAGTTTGACCCGATCCGCCAAACCGATTACTACGCCTTAGCTGGAATCTTTCGCAGCACCAAAACGTACTTTGGTAACCCGCCATCGGAGTTCGGAAACTTCGCCGGTGTTCAACAGCGCCAACGCAGCAGTCTGCTGTTGTTGCCAGTGCAAGACACCAACCCGATCGGCAAGGCCTATTCCAAGGCAGAGCTGCAATCGATCAAAGACGAGATCCAAGCGAAACAAGAACAGCTCGTTACGATTCGCGGCGGCGGGACATCCAGTGGGCGTCCCAATGCGACTGCACAACAAATGCGGTTGCGGCTGAACAACGAGTTGTCCGAACTGGGTGCCAAGATCAGTGTGGTCGATGACAACGGAAACCCACGCAGTTATTGCATGGGCGTGCAAGATCAACGAACGGTCGGCAACGCACCGCTGCTTGTCCGCGGCGAAGTCGATCAACCGGCCGATCGTGTTCCGCGTGACTTACCCACTGTAATGCGTGATGAACCGCTAAAAATCGCTCCTGGATCGAGTGGCCGGTTGGAATTGGCCCGGTGGATCGCAAGTGATGAAAATCCGCTGACCGCGCGAGTCATGGTCAATCGCATTTGGCATCACGTGTTTGGTCAAGGCATCGTGCCGTCGACCGAAGACTTTGGGGCGACGGGGATGCCACCCTCACATCCTGAACTGCTCGATCACTTGGCGATCGAATTTGTACGGTCCGACTGGTCGATCAAAACGATGGTTCGGCAACTGGTGACATCGCGAACGTATCGCATGCAATCAACGTTCGATAGCGAAAGCCATCAAAAGGACCCTGACAACCGGCTACTTTGGCGAGCCAACGTGAAACGGTTAGAAGCCGAGTCGATCCGCGACGCGATGTTGTCGGTTGCCAGTGAACTGGAGACCGAACGCCCGAACGGTTCGTTGGTCGCCGAAGCTGGATTCACACGTGTTCGCGGTGAATCGCTCGAAGATCCGCGTGATGCGATCCGCCGTCGGTTTCAAACGACGTTCACGTCGAATCGCGAAGAAGCAGGACGTTTGATGCAACAACTGCGTTCAGGCACTCCGCAAGACCGCTTGGCGGCGCGTGACCGTCTGCGTGAATTGGGCAACCGCCGCGGCCAACCCTCTGCAACGCCGCAAGACGACAAATCCCTGGATCAACCACAATCGAATTTGCGAAGCGTTTATCTGCCTGTTGTTCGTGATTTCGTCCCGCGTTCGCTGGAGGTGTTTGACTTTGCCGACCCGAGCCTGATCAGTGGAACTCGCGAGACATCAAACACACCCAACCAAGCTCTCTTCATGATGAACAATCCGATCACCTTGCGACTCAGTGCGTCGTTTGCGGATCGTTTGAATGACGAAGCCAAGATGCGAAAGGATCAAATTGTTTTGGCATTCATGCTGGCGTACGGTCGATCGCCAAACAATGACGAACGCCGTGCATCGTACGAGTTCTTTCGCAACACCGATCTTGATGACGATGAAGCTTTGTCTGCGTTTTGCCAAGCGTTGTTTGCCGCCGCCGAATTCCGTTACCTGAACTAGCCGCCTTTGCCTTTTCTGTTTGGACTTTGAATCATGCTAACTCGACGTGAATTGCTGAAACATTCGTCGGCCGGTTTTGGTTACATGGCGATGGCTGGAATGGCTCACGCGGCGGAATCAACCGCCACCAGCCCATTGGCACCAAAGCAGCCTCATTTCGCAGCCAAGGCGAAACGGGTGATCTTCTTGTGCATGCAAGGCGGGCCGTCACATGTTGATACATTCGACTACAAACCCGATTTGCAACGGGACCACGGTAAACGCGGCAAGTACGGCGGTGCGCTGCTGAAGTCGCCATGGGAATTTCGCCAACGCGGCGAAAGCGGGCTTTGGATTTCCGATCTGTTTCCACAAGTCGCCGAACACGCCGACGAGATGTGCTTGATCCGGTCGATGCACTGTGACCAGCCAGTGCATCCTGGGGCGATGACACAAATGCATACCGGCACGGCGCAGTTCGTGCGGCCATCGATTGGCGCGTGGACGTTGTACGGCTTGGGAACGGAGAACGAAAGCTTGCCGGGGTTCGTCTCACTCAGCCCTCCGGTCGGCAACTCCAGAAACTATGGCAGCGCGTTTCTGCCGGCAATTTATGGCGGCACCAAAGTCGGTCGTCCTGGCAGCCGGTTTGCACAACTAGCACGTCGATCGGGCAGCACTCAAGACTCGGTGCCTGACATCCGCAATCCGAACTTGAGCGATCGCGAGCAGCGCCGCCAATTAAACCTGATTCAAAAGCTGAACCAAAGTCAGATGCCCGCCGGTGACACATCCAATGTGGACGGTGTGATTCAGTCGTATGAACTGGCATTTCGGATGCAAGACGCGATGCCATCGCTGATGGACCTTGCGGGCGAAAACGCAAAGACATTGAAAGCGTATGGTGCCGACGGCGGACCGACGGAAACGTTTGGCAAACAATGTTTGTTGGCACGACGATTTGCCGAAGCCGGTGTCCGCTTTATCGAAATCACGCACGGCAACTGGGACCAGCACACTCGGCTGACCGCCGATCATGCGGCGCGTGCGGAAGCCTGTGACAAGCCGATCGCCGCGTTGTTGGCCGATTTGAAAGCCCGCAACATGTTGGACGAAACGCTGGTGATCTGGGGCGGCGAATTCGGGCGAACCCCATCGGCACAAAGTGGCGACGGCCGCAATCACAACAACAAAGGCTACACGTTGTGGATGGCAGGCGGCGGGGTCAAAGGCGGATTCAGCTACGGTGCGACGGACGAACACGGTTTCGAAGCGGTCGAGAACCCGTGCCATGTCCACGACTGGCACGCGACGGTGCTGCACCTGATGGGGCTCGATCACGAGCAACTGACCTACCGTTATGCCGGTCGCGATTTTCGATTGACCGACGTGTACGGTAACGTCGTGCATGACATCATTGCCTAGACAGCTTTGCAACGCCGGTTCATTTTGGATTCGGCCCATGACATCTGCAGAGGGGAGTCTGAACGACTAACCTTTTGTTAAACAACTACGGTCTTGCCAAGTGGGGGTGATGCTGGTCAGACTAGGTCAGCGAAATCACTTTATCTCTCCCTCGAACTGACGATCGTCATGGACGGCATTACCGAGCCCGTCGTACTGGTACTCGGACATCCAATCGCGGGGAACCCTGCGCAATTCGCACTCGAGCGGGCTTTCGACGCTCTGCATTTGCCCTGGCGAGTGTTTTCGTGCGACGTTTCGCCGGAACGATTGGGCGAAGCAATCGAAGGTGCCGTCATCCTGGGATTCCGCGGGTTACTACTTGACCAGAACTTGGTCGCCGGGGCTGATTCCTTGGCTGGTGCCAACTTGTTTTGGCGCGATGAGCCTAGCGAAAAGCAATTCCAGTCCGCCGACGCGATCCGGCACTGGCTAGACATTGCGATTCGCGCATTTTTTGCCGAAGGCGAATCCGAGACTCCATCCGGTGGTCTCCCGCCCGTCAAATCGTTGCTTCGAATTGGGTCGCCGGTAGCGTCAATTCCAGACGACATCGCGGCCGAACAGCATCAATCGCCGATCGGCTGGGCGTCGCCCGAAGCGATCGAGCAAGCTGATTTGATTGTCATCGCCGAGTCGATTGAGCCCGATCAGTGGCCTCGGGCATCGAATCGGACCTTGGTGATTGACTTTGCGTCAAGCGATAACGATCACGAAGCGATCCGCGAATTGGGGTATAGCGTTTGGGGGCGAGAGGAGATTCGGATCGGCGTCCTGATGACTTGCCTGTCGCATTGGGTAAAACAACAACCTGATGAAGATGTCTTAACGGAAGCCATCGAAGAATACTTGGCGGTTTAAACATAGGTTTTCAGGTGAGTTCGAAGGCCCTCATTACGGCAGCTCGCAAGTTGTCCAAGGCAGTGGATCAACTGGAGTTTGCCGAGCCAGTCACCCATGTCTACAACCCGCTGGCCTACGCGCGAAAGTCACATGAGGCCTACCTGTCGTTGGCGGGTGACACTATCCAGACCGTGTTTTTGGGGATGAACCCCGGCCCCTGGGGCATGGCACAAACGGGTGTCCCCTTCGGTGAAATCGCGGCCGTTCGTGATTGGATGCAGATCGACCAACCGATCGGCAAGCCACCGCTTGAACATGAAAAACGTCCCGTCGAAGGGCTAGCTTGTCGCCGCAGTGAAGTCAGCGGGCGACGACTGTGGGGACTGTTCCAGGAAAAATTTGGCACCCCCGACGCTTTTTTCGAAACGCACTTCGTGCTGAATTACTGTCCGTTGGTGTTCATGGAAAGCAGTGCCCGTAACCGGACGCCGGACAAATTGCCGGCTTCCGAACGGACGCCGCTGGATGCCGTCTGCGACGCTCACCTGTTGTCGGTGCTCAAGACGCTTTCACCCGATCACGCGGTCGGCGTCGGGGCTTATGCAGAAGCCTGCCTGAAACGCGTTGCCGAGCGTCTGCCCCAACCGCCGAAAATTTCGCGAATCCTGCACCCAAGCCCCGCTTCGCCGGCGGCCAACCGAGACTGGGCAGGAACGGCCACCAAGCAACTCTGCGAAGCCGAAATTTGGTAGTTCCGCTCAGGAACACGCCGATCAACTCTGGCTCGCCAAGTCGCCCTGAACCTGCTGGGGCACTTTCGTTACATTACTTGGATCAATTCTGATTCCCTAACCACCTTTCAATCGCATCCGCCGAGAGCCGCAAGTGAGCCAACCTGCTACCGAACCGTCCGTGTCCGTCGCCGATTCGCTTCGCCAAGATGAACGTATCCTTGAGGCCAAACGTTTAATCCGCGAAGCCGTCGAGGAACACGCCGCGCGTTTGCAGGTCCGACCGGCCCAAGCTGAGTTGCAAGCCAGCTACTCGGATTGGCTGGATCGTTTGACGGCCGTACGCGGTGCCCCTCCGATCTGGCCCTACTTGACCTCCGGTATCGGCCGTGGCCCCTATGTGGAGCTGGCTGACGGCAGCGTCAAGCTGGACTTCATTGGCGGCATTGGCGTCTATGGAACAGGGCACAGTGACCCGGGGATGATCGATGCAGCGGTGAGTGCCGCGATCGCAGACACGGTGATGCAAGGCAACTTGCAACAAAACCCGGCCAGTGTCGTGATGATGGAAAAACTGATCGGGTTGGCCCAGCAAGGCGGCGCGTCGCTGCCGTATTGCCTGCTGACCACCAGCGGTGCGATGGCCAATGAAAACGCTCTCAAGATCGCGATGCATAAGGCGACGCCCGCTGACCGAGTGATCGCATTCGAAAATGCATTTGCGGGACGTTCGCTTGCCATGGCCGCCGTCACCGATCGGCCAAACTATCGCGCCGGATTGCCAGTGACTGTCGCTGTCGATTACTTGCCGGCACGCGACGCCAATGATCCCGAAGGCAGCCAGAAACGCGCGGTCGCTGAACTGCATCGGTTGCTGAAGCGTCATCCCGGTCGCTACGCGGCATTCTGGGTCGAACCGATTGCCGGTGAAGGCGGATACTATCCCGGCAGTCATGATTTTTATGCCGCACTTTGCGAACCGCTTAAGGACGCCGGCGTGCCAATCATCTTTGACGAAATTCAAAGCTTCTCACGGACCAGCCAACCGTTCGCTTTCCAGCATTACGGCTTGGACAAGTACGCGGATGTTGTGACGGTCGGCAAAGTCACACAGGTCTGCGCGACGCTTTACAGCGACGAAATGAAACCGACCGGGCCGATCCTCAGCCAAACCTTTACCGGTTCGACAGGTTCGATCGCGACCGGTATCGAAACGCTGAACCGCTTCGAAGAACGGGGTTGTTTCGGCAGCGACGGAACGAACATGCAGCTTTCGAAGTACTTCCAAGACCAACTCGCCGTACTCGCGGCGGAGTCTCCGAAACAGATCGCGGGCCCCTTCGGCGAGGGAATGATGATCGCTTTCACGCCAGGCGATGGCAGCTTTGATGCGGCCAAAGCGATGATGATGTCGATGTTCGAAACCGGACTGTTGGGATTTGTCTGCGGAAGCAATCCGACACGGATTCGTTTCTTGCCCCCCCCCGTCGTTACGACCAAGGAACACATCGATCATGCGATCACCCTGATGCGAGAAGTGCTCGCAAAAGCGGCGTCATAACGACCAGCTTTGTTAACGAATTCGCCGAGGTTCAAACCCTCGGCGAGTCGCAGATTGCTAAGATGAAGGTCTCTTCTTTGCACTTAACTTCGCAATCGGACAAGTCTCTTGAACGCAAAAACAACGCGCACGCCCTTGTCGGTCGATGACCTTCAGGAACTGTACAGCGAACTTCGCGGCAGTAGTGCAGGCCCTGCGTTGATGGATGCTCGTGCCTTTTTTCTGGAAAGGCAAATGCAGGATGCCCACAGTAAACTGAGCGAATCGTACGAGACGTACAAAGAAAGCCGACGGAGAATCCTGCGTCAGGATCCTGAAAAGCAATACGACGCCAAGACACCCGATCGAGACCGGCAAATTCGGCGACTCATTCGCCGTCAAGAAACCGCTCGTGAACTGCTCGATCGGTACGAGGACTACCTCGCCCAACTGGAGCGACTCGCCGACAAAGAACGCGCCCGCGAAGATAGCAAGTCGCAGCGAGACGAGTCGTCAGACGATTCCAAATCGGAAACCGAGCAAGCAGCGGTTCTGTCGTTGCACCCGACCGATATCGATGTCGAATACATCAAACAGTTCGGTCAGTTGATCGGCGACCGACAATTGGATCTGATCGCGACCCGCTATGACTTTCAAGCCCTCGACCGAGTCGAAGATGTCATCATCGAAGCCGTGTATCTGCTCCGCAAAGGCGATCGGTGTTTTCTATTGGAATCGGCGATCGATCAAGATGATCCGACCAAACTGCATTGTTCGGACCTAGCGAACCCCAAAACAAAAGTCGTCTTAAGTCCGGAACAGATGGTCCGCCTTAGTCAGAAACGCAAGATCGTGCTGCTACTCAATCGCCTAACCGATCAGTCGGTGTAGGGTGCTTTTTCAAAAATCACATTCTCGCTGGCTCGCGGATCACCCGTGCGTTTCATTTCGTCAGTCAAACGTTCGTAAAGGGCGTCACGTGTTTGCGCATGACGACTGTCTAAGGCCAAGTTATTCATGCAATGAGGGTCGGACTTGATGTCGTACAACTCGAACATCGGACGACGACCGACGGCAAAGTCGTAAAACGCTGGCTCCTCATCGCGGTGCGTCACGATCCACGCTTTCGTCGGGCTAGCATCCATGTCACCAAACGCGGCGATCGTTTTCTCACGCAGCGCCGCGAAATCAGGAAGCGTTTCGTCAGCCATTGGCCCGTCACCCATTGGCCACCGCTCGGGCGCAAAGTTGACGATCAACAAGTGTTCTTCGGTGCGGATCGCTCGCTGCGGATAGGGCAATTTGCCTGCCCGAGCCACACCGACGTGTCGTTCACGTCCGGTAAACACCGCGTCTCTTGTGGGCTCGATTCGACCTTGTTTGTCACTTTGAAGTAAGCCAGTGATTGACGTCGCGGTCATCGCATCAGGGATTTCGGCACCCGCGATTTCCAGGAACGTTGGAGCCAAATCGGGAAGCGATACAAAGTCATCAATCACTCGCCCCGGATGCTCAATCCCATTCGGCCAGTGTATCGCCAAAGGGACGTTGGTCCCCAAGTCATAGAGATTGCATTTCCCACGAGTCACACCTGGAATCCCGTGGTCACCGCTGACCACCAAAATCGTGTTCTCGAATTCGCCAACCCGTTTGAGTTCCTCCACGAGAACACCCACCGCCGCATCGAACGCTTGGACCTCTCCGAGATAGTCGGCGAAGTCTTGGCGGACAGCTTCGACATCCGGAAGGTACGGCGGCAGCTTGCCTTTCAAATCATCCGGATTGATCCCCCACAGTTCTTGGGCACTGCCTTCGACCCATTTTCGGTGACAGTTCGTTGGGCCGAACCAATAGCAGAACGGCGGTTTCGAATCCGGATCGTTCTCCGCCGACGGGCTCGCATTCAAGAAGGATTGAAAGTTCATACGTACCTCTTCGAACAGCTTCGCCTTTGCCGCCTCGTGGTCATTGCCAGCCATCGCGTTTTGCGAGAACCCGTTGAACTTACGACCATGTTTAACAAACGCAGTACGCTTGCCACCATGCGGCGCATCCGCCGGAGTTCCCGGCGACCAAACCTTGTAGGTATGGCCGATGTGATAGCCAGATTTCTCAAGGATTAATGGATAGGCTTCATTGGTGAAATCCCAGATCGCACCTTGCAATATCGAACCGCGACCGCATCGCCAAAAGTGCTGCCCAGATAAAAGCGAACTCCGACACGGAGTACAACTCGGTGCACTGACATAGGCGTTGTTGAACAGCAATCCGTCAGCGGCAAGTTGGTCAAAGTTCGGTGTCGAGACGATGTCGGATGGCCCACCCGGAGACGCTTTCGCATAGACACTGGCATACTTTCCCCAGTCATCTGCAAACGCCATCACAATGTTGGGACGATCACTCGCAAACGCGGTTGTGCGACAAAGCCATGCGCTGCAAAGCACGAGGGCCAAAATAAAGATGCCGTTCCGGGTCATGATGTTAAGCGGGGCAGGGCTGAATCGAAGAGGCGAACATTGGAAACCGATCGACCTCAAGATATCCGCTCTGACCGTGCGCCGCAGAGCTTTGGTGATCAGACACTGTCAAATTCGCCTGAACAGTTGAAAACTTGCGTCAAGCCTTTCGACACCCGATCATGGCTTACTTCGAAAAGTCACTTTTCGGTCGATAGCAACTTCGATCGCTTCTTTTCTCTATTGCGAGAGTCTTTTCCATGCCATTCGCAAAGCACACATGCCTGGCGTCGCTTTTCTTGCTTGTCGTGATCGGATTCAACGATGTCCAGGCACAATCGAACGATCCGTTTGGTAATTCACCGGCAACGGTAACAACACAAAAAAATCAAGTGCCCAGTGCACGCCCCGTCACTGCGACGAACAGTGTTGCGATTGCGGCACAAGATGCCAACATTCGCGACAAACAATTCAAAAGCGACAGCGAACTGCGTATTCGTGCCGCGTTGAATGAATTGACTTCGCAAAACTTCATTGATGTGCCAATGATCGAAGCGGCACAGCAATTGAGTCAAGTTCATGATATCCCAATTGTAATTGATCGCAGGGCCCTCGACGAAGTTGGGGCCGACGAAGAGATTCCCGTCTCAATTAATCTAAAAGCGGTAAAGCTCCGTTCATTTCTTCGTTTGATGCTCTCCGACCTTGATTTGACGTACGTTATCAAGGATGACGTCCTACAATTCACCACAAGATCGGCTGCTGAACATGCATTGTCTGTCGAGCTTTACTCGCTGCGAGGTGAATTGGCAGCGAAAGGCAAAGAGGTTGCCGAGATGGTCACTCGCGTGATTGTGCCTGGTTTCTGGGAAGCGAATCACGGACCGGGAAGCGTCATTCCACTCGACCATGTGATCGTCGTTTCGGCGACCAGCGACGTTCATTACAGCGTGGAACAATTTCTACAGAGGCTTGAATTGGCACACGCGTCGAACAAGGCCGACGAATAGCCAAGCGTTATCGCAGCGAGTTCTTTACTTCGGCATTCGCAAACCAGAAGGTGACGTTTCAGACTGGCCAGACCATCTTGAAAACGTAACGGCCGCTACCAGCGACGTTACGAGGTCCCACAGAAACGGATTCAGTCCGAATAACTCAAAGGGACGGAACTCGCTATGAAGCAGATACCCCCAAGCGGTCAGTGCGACGTGCATCAAGGTTCCACCCAACATTCCTGCGATGGAACCTGCTGCCGTCATCGGTTTCCAATAAAGCGATAACACGATGGGGACAAGGAAACAGGCGGCCAGCCCACCGCTGGCAAAGACGATCAGGTCCTGCAAGAACATCGGCGGATTGACAACCAATACGACGGCGAACAATCCGATGCCGATCGTGACCAAGCGACTCAGTCGCTTCAGCGTTTTCTCCGGCGCGTCCGGACTAATTTGCTTCTGATAGATGTCACGAACCACTGACGAAGAGACGACCAGCAAAAAACTATCGACGCTCGACATCACGGCTGCAAATGGCGCCGCGACCAGCAATCCAGCGAGCCAAGGAACACCAGCCGATGTGGTCAACTGTGTCGCTAAGTCTGGCATCGTTCGATCAGGATCGATCTCCATACCCGGCATCAACACCCGCGCACAGCAAAAAATGATGATCAACGACAGATAGATCACTGCGTAATAAACCGAAACGGTCACAATCGAAACACGCAGCGTACGACTATCTTTAAACGCCATCAAACGGACCATGTTCGCCGGTTGGCCGGTCGCGCCAAACGGCCAAAACACAAAAAAGCTAATCGCGGTCCCAACCGCCAAGAAGCCAAGATCGCTGTTTGCGCTCGGCCCAGGATTACTCACGTAGACGCCTTTCTCTCTCGCACCAAATCGGTAGGGAACGATTTCCACGACTTCAACATCGACTCCACGGGCAATCGGATCGGCTTCAATTTGTTCGATCTCGTGTTCCGTAGTCAGTCGAATGGCACTGATCGGTGCAGATCGCGTCTGGTGATCGAGTTCGACAGCTTCTGCGGTACGAAACACCTCTTCGGAATTCTTGATCCATGTCCCTTTGGGAACAAGCAATACGCCAGCGGACGAACCGGATTGTGAAACGACAATGCGGCAGAACTCTGGCGGTGTCATTTGCGCCATTTTGGTTGTCACGTTGCGAAGGCCTCCCGATTGGTGCAACGCCAACGCGAGCATTCCGATCACTCCCACAAACATCACGATACCTTGCATGACATCGGTCCATACGACCGCTCGGAAACCGCCATACACGACATAAACAATGACGGCGGTTGAAAACAGCAGCAGACAGACCAAATAGTCTCCGGATGCTTGATTGAGCCACGGGACCGAATGTGTCCATTGCGTCATCGTCGCTGCGAGCCACTGGAATCGTGGTTCATCGGCGAGCAGAGTGCTCAGGATTTTGCCGCCCGCTTTAAACTGGGCAAGCAAATAGAAAAACATAAAGAAGACCAATAGACCTGTCGCGACGAGGGTAACGCGAGGACTTGCGTATCTCGCGCCCAATATCTCTGGAATCGTGACGGCATTCGATTTCCTGGCAACTTGGTTGATCCGCTTTCCAATCAAGCCCATCGACATCAACGGGACCATCATGAAACCGGCGATCCAAAATGCGAGCGTCCATCCATGGGTATAGATTAACGCGGGGAAGCCCATGAAACTTCCACCGGAGGCATTGGTTGCGGCGAAGGTCAATGCAAACGCCCAAACCCCGAACCCACGACTTCCCAAAAAGTATTCGCCGACGAACTCTTTGCCTTTAGAGAATCGTTCGGAAACGATCGCCAAAACAAAGACCGCGACGGTATAGAAACAAAAGGTATACAGTGCCGCGTTGGATCCACTATTCATCTAACCGGTCATTTTGAATCATGGTCAACGCGAACCAGATCGAAACGACCACAGAAATTCCCCAAGGCAGGAAGACGCCCCAGAAAACCCAAGATGGCATCCCAAAGACTAGCGGCAAGTGATCGGCTGAAACTTGATAGCCGAAAAGAGTGCAATAAGTGATCACCCAAGCGAATGCGATCAGCCAAATCGCCAAGATCCATTTCGCCTCGCGAACGCAATTTCGGTACAGGTCAGACTGCTCAAACACCTGTTGCGTTTGAGTAGCGGTCTCCGTTTTTTCTTGCGGATCGTTCATTGCGATTCATTTTTACATCGGCCTAATGCCACGCGGAACGCAAGACTCGCAAAAAGTTCCCGTGGCTGATCTTTCTCAAATCATCTTCGCCGTAACCTTTCTGTCGAAGTCGATCCAGAAACACCGGTAAGTCTGCGATTGTATCCAGATCTGACGGCGTCTGCTCGATTCCGAAGCCTCCATCCAGATCTGTACCGATGCCGATGTGATCGGTATTGCCAAGTAATTGACAGATGTGATCGACATGGTTCGTCAACGCCATCAGGTTCGCATCGACATAGTTGCTGTGGTTGGATACCAGTCGCTGCCACCCGGGAACGCCCATCCAAATATCAAACGCAATCCCGATGACTGCATTTCGTTCGGCGAGAGTCTTGATCTGTCGATCGGAAAGCTGACGCGGGTCGTCGACAAGTGCCCGGCAATTATGATGACTCGCCCAAACCGTCCCATGAAACGCTTCCAGTGCCTCATCAAAGGTGCGTTCACAGAGGTGCGTCGCATCGAGAATCACCCCAAGTCTGTCCATCTCCTTGAGAAGCTCGCGACATGGTTTGCTCAGCGGCCCGTCTTTGTCGTGACCCATGGCGTACCGGCCTTCGCCATAGTGTGCCGGCCCGATCGCACGCAAGCCGTCTTCGTAGGACTCGTATAGATCATCGAGGGTCCGAAGCGAATCAGCACCTTCCAGACTGAGGACGTATCCGATCGGCGTTTGGGACGCATCCGTTTGCCAGCGCTGCAGGTGAGACTCCAACTCAGCAAGTGAACGGATTTGGCGAAGTTCGCCACAGGTTTCCATTGCTCGATACCATGTCAGCTGACCTTGCGTCATTGCGCGAGCTTGTTCGGGCGAATTCCATCCGCCGCCGGCAGCGGCCGGCTTCATACAACCCGCCAGTTGTGTCGCAACACAGATTCCGATGTTTGCCTTTCGCATTTCTGGAAACGCGACGGTGTTGCATCCCCATCCCGCAAGGTGACTTTCGCCAGACTCTTCCTGTCGAATTCGGCGAACGCTTTGTCGAAGATCGCGATTGTATGTCATCGCGTTCAAGCTTAGATCCAGATGGGCGTCAAAGATCAACATGGATTCATCGGAGGTTCAGTTAGTTGTTCCAGGGCCCGCGGAGACTTGAAGCAGGGTTGGCTATCGACTGATATCGATAAAGACGTGCCGCGTCACGATTCTTGAAACTTACCAGCGGCAGGATTCCCTGCTGCGCGAGATGATCGGCCAGTCGTTCGGACAAATACGCTTCGGCACAAGGCTTCAATTCGACCTCACCATCAACTTTGTAGGTGTATGCCGGGAGCGACGACAATTCGCATTGGTCCTCCAGACTCATCGCCCAACCACGATCCAAGAACGATTTCCCAATCAGACCAGCTACGGCGAGTGAAGGTGGCCCCCACAGGAAAGCGTCATGCGAGTTGATCGGGTCGGGAATCTCTTCGAATTCAAACGCCTCCACCGGGTCGGTTGCTGCTCCGTAGGGCAACCTGGCGAAGACACGCGGACCGACCAAGGCGATGAAGTTGGCGACGGGATTCAAGCGAAGTGATTCCCAGTTTTCTTGGTCAGCGGTCAATGTGTTCTCGACAGTCTGAATATCATCTGTCCAATCAAACGTGCCAACAAGTGTCGGGCTAGCGCATGCGATGAACGGACAGCCAGCGAACGCAGCAATCGCCCCCAAGTTGGCAAGAAGAATCAATTCATCCGCCCGGTTTCCAAACTCCATGGTGCTCACGATCAAAGACCAAGGTTGCTGATCGCGATCATGCACCAAACGTTTTAGCAACAGCGACTGTTCGATCGAATCATCTGACTGTGTTGCGGCGGCAAGCTCCTCGGCTGTTGCATCGAGCACATAGAGCTGAACGTTCACCGAAAGCGTCACTTTTCGGACCAACGCTTCCAACCCACGCCAATTTGCTTCGAGTGATTGAAATCTGGGATGATGCAAAATTTCTCGAAGATGTCCCGAGATAGCCGAATCAACGGCGGATACATAGTCGTCTTGGCGAGGGTCTTGCTTGGGTTCGATATAGGGCGCGACGATGCTGTGAATCAGACGGTCGATCGACGTTTGACACGTTCGATCTCCCGACGCGTTTCGCCCCAACTCATTCTGCACGGAAGTTTGACCGAGGACGCGTTCAAAGAGGTCTGCGTTGGACTCCTCAGGAACCGTTTCTGCTGCTGAATCAACCAAACCAGCAGCGGGCGAATCCTCGGTACCGCCATCGAAGCCGGGAACCATTTCACGAAGCTGTTTTGCGGCCGCTTCAAACGTTTTGGGATGTTGCAGTGAAATGCGAACTGATTTTAAGTCTTCGAATTCCGGCAACACCTCGACCAGATGATCGGGATGAAAGTGCTCCATCTCTGTGATTTCAAGTCGCATCGGTTCGCTACCGACGCCAGTTGGAATCACAATTGTTGGGCGAAGCGATTCAAGAACCTCGTCGAAGTTGTCTACATCAACACGGTGCAGTTTACGACTTTCGACGGGTGTTTCTCTTGATCCACCGAAATCCCCCATAACCAGCAATCGCATCGGCTCGCTTGGATCACGCGGCTTGCCTTGAGGCGCATTTCCGAACTGGCTGGTAAAACGAAGTGCTTCGAACACGGAAATGCTCCGGCGGAATAAGTTGCAATCAGACTGGAATTATATCGATTTGTGAAAGCTACGATGCCGTCATCAGCCTGCAAAAGAAAGACCCGGCAAAACACAAAGGTTTCACCGGGTCACTGAATTCGAAAGACCGAAGTCGCCACGCAGATTGCCTGGAACACTACCGTTTTGTTCGGATCAACGATTCTAGGCCATCTTCGGTACTGTCTCGGAAATCGCGATATGCCGAAAGCATTGCGATCGGATCGATGAATCGCCAAGCTGGCAATGCCGAAGCGAACACGCCGACCATTGCCCCGCCGCGTAGCGCCCACATGACGTAGCCGACGGAGAACATTCCGATACTTGCCCCCGCATAGCCAACGTAGCTAACCGAAGCAGTCGTTTTCTCTTGATAGTCCTGTCGGCTGTCCCACTGGCTCCAAATAATCGCTTGCTGCATGTCTTCGCGGAGCAACCGATCAAGTTGAGCCAATTCAGGTGAGAAAACGCCATCACCAGAGATAATGGTTCGGGCAGAGCGATACGAAGACGTCAACCGTTCGATCTTTTCTCGCTCAATCTCCTTCTTCTCGTTGTCCGCCTTCTGCTCATCAGCATCCGATTCGGATTGCTGGCCTACAACTGGCACCGCCCCGGCAGCATCGGGCCCACTTGCAGGTGGCGGAACAGCCGCGGCCGATTGAGTTTCCTGCGTTTTTGATTCGGTCGAATTGTTATCAGTATTCGAATCTTCGCTCTCATTCGCTTCTTCTGTATTCGTATCGCTTTCGTTGTCCTCTGGTTGCTCAGGTTCGGCATCGCCGGAGTCACTATTGCCAGACTCTGCGGGACTTGGCGGTGGACTGTAGGGAGCCGAAATCTGCACATTGAGATCAACAGCAACCGTATTGCTACTCAACGATCCGTCAGTGACTTGGTAGGTAAACTGATCGATTCCCGAAAAACCCGACCGAGGAACGTAACGCAGGATCCCACCGGGCTCGAGAGTCAATGTTCCATTTGCAGGATTCGAAACCAGCACTACCGACAAGGTATCGCCGTCGATATCAGTATCATTGACGACCAAGCCTGCCATATCAATTCGTAGGTCAGTACTCGGTGAACTCATCGTGAACGATTCGCCCGTTGCCACCGGAGCATGGTTGATAGGCGAAAGACTCAAGGTAAATGTTCCGCTGGTGGTCGCTCCAACTCCATCGTCAACCGTGAATTGGAATGAATCAGTTGTCGCAAACGTCCCATCGTGGTCGTACGTAATCAATCCGGCATTGATATCCGCTTGAGTAAACGTGTCTGTCGCGGACAATGCAACGCCGTTCCGATAAACCGTTCCGTCTGTCGGAATAACGTCCACCGTATACACCAATTGGTTGCTGGCGTTATCGGCATCCGTCGTTTCCAACATGGCTTGTGTAATCACGTTGCCAATCGAACCCTGATTGAAAGTAGCCCCTGCGTTGGTTGACAGAACCTGCTCGTCATTGACGGCTGTCACGGACCAGTTGAACGTACCGATCGATGTTACACCGACACCGTCATCGACTGTGAAGTTAAACGCGTCGGATAGCGTTTCGCTTCCGTCATGCGTGTACGTGATCAGGTTCGAATCGATATCGGCCTGCGTGAAGGTGTCCGTAGCAGACAACGCCACGCCGTTTCGATACAGCGTCCCATTGCCTGGGATCGAATCCACCGTGTAGACCAATTGACCACTCGTGTTGTCAACGTCGGTCGTTCGGAGCATCGCATTCGTCACGATGTTCGCGCTGGATCCTTCCGCGACAGTCGCCCCCGTATTCGTCGCCAGAACCTGTTCGTCGTTGACGGGAGTCACCGTCCAGTTGAACGTGCCACTCGATGTCGCGCCGACTCCGTCATCGACTGTGAAGTTGAACGCGTCGGATAACGTTTCGCTTCCGTCATGCGTGTACGAGATCAGGTTCGAATCGATGTCGGCCTGCGTGAAGGTGTCCGTAGCTGACAAAGCCACGCCGTTTCGATATAGCGTCCCGTTTCCTGGGATCGAATCCACCGTGTAGACCAATTGACCACTCGTGTTGTCAACGTCGGTCGTTCGAAGCATCGCGTTCGTCACGACATTCGCACTGGATCCTTCCGCGACAGTCGCCCCCGTATTCGTCGCCAGAACCTGTTCGTCGTTGACGGGGGTTACGGTCCAGTTGAACGTGCCACTGGATGTCGCGCCGACTCCGTCATCGACTGTGAAGTTAAACGCGTCGGATAGCGTTTCGCTTCCGTCATGCGTGTACGTGATCAGGTTCGAATCGATGTCAGCCTGCGTGAAGGTGTCCGTAGCGGACAAAGCCACGCCGTTTCGATACAGCGTCCCATTGCCTGGGATCGAATCCACTGTGTAGACCAGTTGACCACTCGTATTGTCAACGTCGGTCGTTCGGAGCATCGCGTTCGTCACGATGTTCGCACTGGATCCTTCCGCTACGGTCGCACCCGTATTGGTCGCCAGAACCTGTTCGTCGTTGACGGGGGTTACGGTCCAGTTGAACGTGCCACTGGATGTTGCGCCGACACCGTCATCCACCGTGAAGTTAAACGCATCAGAAAGCGTTTCGCTTCCGTCATGCGTGTACTTGATCAGGTTCGAATCGATATCAGCCTGCGTGAAGGTATCCGTAGCAGACAAAGCCACGCCGTTTCGATATAGCGTCCCGTTTCCTGGGATCGAATCCACTGTGTAGACCAGTTGACCACTCGTGTTGTCAACATCAGTTGTTTGCAACATCGCGTTGGTAACGAGATTGGCGCTCGAACCTTCTGCGACGGTCGCACCCGTATTGGTTGCGAGAACCTGTTCGTCGTTGACGGGAGTCACCGTCCAGTTGAACGTGCCACTCGATGTCGCGCCGACACCGTCATCCACCGTGAAGTTGAACGCGTCGGATAGCGTTTCGCTTCCGTCATGCGAATACGTGATCAGGTTCGAATCGATGTCAGCCTGCGTGAAGGTATCCGTAGCGGACAAAGCCACGCCGTTTCGATACAGCGTCCCGTTTCCTGGGATCGAATCCACCGTGTAGACCAGTTGACCACTCGTGTTGTCAACGTCGGTCGTTCGGAGCATCGCGTTCGTCACGATGTTCGCACTCGAACCTTCCGCGACAGTCGCCCCCGTATTCGTCGCCAGAACCTGTTCGTCGTTGACGGGAGTCACCGTCCAGTTGAACGTGCCACTGGATGTCGCACCGACACCGTCATCGACTGTGAAGTTAAACGCGTCAGAAAGCGTTTCGCTTCCGTCATGCGTGTACGTGATCAGGTTCGAATCAATGTCGGCCTGCGTGAAGGTATCCGTAGCTGACAAAGCCACCCCGTTTCGATACAGCGTCCCATTGCCTGGCGTGGAACTGACCGTGTAGACAAGTTGTGAACTCGAATTATCAACATCTGTTGTTTGCAACATCGCGGTGGTAACGAGATTGGCGCTCGAACCTTCCGCGACGGTCGCACCCGTGTTCGTTGCCAACACCTGTTCGTCGTTGACACTTGCGACGTTGACCGTGACACGATCCGATGCGGAACTAAATGCGGTCGTCCCGCCAGTTGACGTAGCGTCCACTTGACTGCCTGCGGAACCTGACGTTTGGTCCCAACCTCGATAATCGAACAACAGCGTGCCGCCGTTGTCGGTCGCCGGAACAAACCGAACCAAATCCGAGTCCCGCAACAAAAGAGCAGACGACGGCGAGACACTCGGTAGCGTGATCCAATTCGCACCGCCATCAATGCTATACTCGATCGCACCACCGGAACCACTGAATCCGAAGACGGCGATGCCTTCCTGAGCACCACTATCCGGATCGGTCAAAGTGGACCCCAATAGCGTTGCAATATTAGTAGCAAATGCCGGCGCATCTTCGCTGGTGTTGTAAACCGGCGCGTACGGCACAAGTATAGGTGCATCGTTGACAGGCGTGACATCGATCGTCCGTGATTGTGAATTCGAGGCGATGTCCCCGTCATTAACCGTGAAGGTGACCGTACGTTGGCTCGTGCTTGGGGCATCACTATTGTTGGTGTAGGTGACACTTCGCAGAGCCGTTTGGTAATTGGCAACACTTGCCGTACCGGTCAATGTCAATATCCCGGTCGACGAATCCCACGAACCGGTGATTCCATTTTGATTGGTGAATCCCAAAACGTCTTGACCATTGACGTAGTTGCCGCTGACTTGGACAACCGCTGATTCCAAATTGGTATCGTCAACGTCGGTTAACGAAAGCGTCGATGTGATCGCTACCGCACCAGCGTTTTCGGTATAGCTCAGTGTGGAACCTTCGATCGCAGAAGCAACCGGGGCGTCATTCACATTGCTGACCGTGATATTGAATGTCGCACTTGTCGTCGCCCCGATTCCGTCGTCGACGGTAAAGTCGAATGCATCACTTGCGGATTGACTGCCATCGTGGCTGTATGTAATCAGGTTGGCATCGATATCTGCTTGCGTGAACGTGTCGGATGCGATAAGCGCGACGCCGTTGCGATAGAGCGTTCCATTGCTCGGGACGACATCAAGTGTATAGACCAGTTGTGAACTCGCATTGTCCACGTCGGTCGTTTGCAGCATCGCGGTGGTAATGGTGTTACCGGTCGATCCTTCACTAACTGTCGTACCGGTATTCGTTGCCAAAACCTGCTCGTCATTCACCGCCGTGATATCGATATTTACAGTTCCTAAATCGACGTCGCCGCCGCCACCGGTTCCTGTGTTTCCACCATCGTTGACAACGACATTGACCGTATCGGCGTCATTCCCGTTCAAGTTGGCAGTGGAATGCACGTATTGAATGCTGCTAGCGTTGTTCAAGAACGTATTCAGATTTGCAACGGTTCCTGATAACGTCATCGCACTTGACGTGCCGCCGACTGTTACACCACCACCGGAAGAAGCGGAAAGCTGGCCTCCGGTGCTGGTCGTCAGCGTCACGGTAATCGCGTTCGCACCGGCATCCACGTCGCTTAGGTCAATCAATGACAAGTCAACATTACTGAGTTGGTCTTCGGTGACACTGATATCGGTGGGAAGACTCCCGGCGTTGGTGGGGTCATCGTTGATCGCTGTCACCAAAATCGACGCAGATTCTGTTGCGGTACTAAACGCCGTGGTTCCCCCGGTGGATGATGCATTGACCTTGGTGCCAGCCGATCCCGTCGTTTGGTCCCAGGCACGGAAGGTAAAGTCGGCGGTCGTTCCGTCAATTCCATTCGGCTGGAAACGAATCAAGTCTGAACTACGCAGCAGCAATGCCGACGAGTCGCTCACTGCACCGACATCGGCCCAAGTCGATCCACCATTGGTCGAAAACTGCCACGTGCCGTTGGCCTGCGTCAGTGTCGTAATCGCGATGCCTTCGACGGCACCGTTGTCAACATCGGTAATCCTGTCACCACCTGCGGAAGCGATGACAGAAGCGATCGATTGCCCAGCATTGTTGATGCTGTCCTCGGTAATCGAATTCAGTGTCATCGTCCCGGAATTGTCCAGTACCGGTGCGTCATTCACGCTGGTCAGATTCACGAGCACGTGATCGGACGCGACACTGTATGCCGACGAACCACCGGTCACCGTCACGTCAGCAAGCGTTCCCGCGGTTCCAGATGATTGGTCCCACGCGCGATAATCCAGATTCATCGTGCCGCCATTCGATGTTGACGGTGTGAAGCGAAAAAAGTCGCTCGCACGGAGCAGCAGTGCTCCGGTGGTCGAGACCGGTGGGACCGCGATCCAATTTGACCCATCAAGACTGTATTCCAACAAACCGCCGCTGCCTGTGAACCCGTACAACGCCAAACCTTGCACTGCACCTGGGTCGGCATCGGAGACACTCGAGCCAAGCACCGTCGCGATGGATGCCGCAAGCGGGGGAGCGTCTTCGGCGGTGTTGTAGACGGGACCGTAGGGCGTCAGCACCGGCGCTTGGTTGGGTGGGCTGATATCGACGTTGACGCTACCGAGTGCGACGTCGCCTCCGCCACCGCTCCCGGTATTGCCGCCATCATTGATCACGACGCTGATCGAATCGACATCGTTTCCCGTCGTGCCCGGCGTACCATGCTGATACTTGATCTGCGTTACGTCGTCAAAGTAGGCGTTTAAGTCTGTGATTGTCCCAGTAAAGGTACGCGCCGTAGCGGTGCCCCCGACAGTGACTCCGCCGGAAGAAGACGCGGTCAACTGACCACCGGTGCTGGTTGTCAACGTCACCGTGACGTTTCCACTACCCGCATCGACGTCGGCAAAGTCCACTTCAGAAAGGTGAACGTTGCTCGGTGTGTCGATCGTTACCAGGATGTCACTCGGTAGACTGCCGTTGTTGGTTGGATCATCGTTGATCGGATTGACCGTGACGGCAACTGCAGCACTGTCATAACCTTGGTCCCCCATCACGGCGACCACCTCTGCTTCGGTCAACACTTTGTCGTAGACGCGAACATCATCGAGACTACCGACGAACGCCATCGAACCGTCTGACTGTCCGCCAATTGTGATGTTCTGAGATGCCGTAGCAGCCCAATCGACATCCGTACTCCCGCTGACACTGGCGATCAACACACCGTCTAAATACAAGTTGACTTGATTACTAACATCGTCGAAGGTCGCCGCGACATGGTGCCAACCATCGCCCGCAATTTGATGGGCGGCGTTTCCCGTTGTCGTGGTCAGCGTTCCTGCGGTAACCGACATCCCCACCGATCCGCCCGAGACATCGAGCGTCACATAAAACGCGTCACCGATCGATAAAAACACCGCGTCGTTCTGACTTGCATTGAGATTCACCCAAGCGGCGATCGTGACCGTATCGGCTAGACTTGCTGTCCCGTTCATAACGGAAATCGCGTCATCACCGTCGAGTGTGATCACGTCACCGCGATCCGAATCCGCAAACACAGCCGGATCGGAAACGGCGACTCCGTCATATCCGTTTCCGCTTTGATCATCTAAGGATCCGTCGAGAAACTCATAGCGGGCATACAGGTCGGCTTCCGTTGCCGCCGATGATCCGGTGGTAACCGTTAGTGAATCGCTACCGTAGTAGTTCGCAGACGGTGCGTATTGCAATCCGTCAAGAGCGGTGTTGATATCCGATGCCGTCCCCGAAATCGTTAACGTTGCTTGCCCGTTGGAAGTACCAGCAAGGAAGGTAATCCCGGAGGTCGATCCCAACGTCAAGTTGCCATTTGAAACCGACAAGGTGGTTGTCACGATCGGTGCCTGCGAAGATCCGTCATCGATGGTGACTGGATTTCCGTTGGCCGCCGAAAAAGTCAACACGCTGTCTTCGTCAACCGATTGTCCCACAGGCGCAATCGGAACGGTCCATTGGGCGTCGCCTTTCGCATCATCAACGCCAATGGTGAAAACTTCGCTGTAGGTATTTCCGAACGCGTCAGCAACTTGAACGGTGATGTTGTGGGAAGTCGCCGATTCGTATTCAAGCTGCGCCCCATCGGCAACAGTGATCTCCCCCGTTGCAATGTCGATCGCGAATCGTCCGCCGGCGCTATCGGTCAAGCTGTAGGAATAACCCGAGAATACTTCACTGGCATCCCATTCGATCACATAGCCACGTGTGTTGCTGCCATTGTCAGGCAAATCATTCCATCGGCCGGTGGTCTTGTGCATCTCCATCGCTTGTTCACCATTGGGATCCGACCCAGTGGTGTTGTTTGGTTCGCCGCCGTTCCAGTTGTAATACTTTCCATCGATATTGGATCCGAATTGATTTCCGGACCAGAATTCGTCGCCATCAGCGGAACCGTCCAACCAACGCCACGAACCTTCGCTGGTCGCGTCTGACGCGCCGATCCAAGCATTGTTGCTGACCATATTTTGGATCAAATCATTCTCATAGCCCGACCGAATCGTTACCAGTTGGCCTGAAACACCATTGAGCGTCGACGAAATCGCGTTTGCCCGCGCGACAGAGAACTGCTGCGCATTGCTGACGTAGCGATAGAACTTGTCGGTCGCGGCGTCGTATTGCAGTGTCGAATCGTTGTTGAGAATCGTTGTCACCGCATCGGGGATTTCGATCACTCGAATGTCGCCGATCATCGGTCCGTAGGCGCCTCCCGAAGCTTCCAATGAGGCGAATGCCAGCATCGTGGTCGCAGAGTCAGCGGTGAATGTAAAACTGCGTGTTTCGAGCGAATTCGTTTCACCCCAAACCCAGTTTGCCGGTTGGTCGACGGTGTAGTCTTGCGACAATCCGTTCGCGCTCACACGCAAATCTTTCACCGCATCACCGCCGGTGAAATTGCCGGTCAGACTAAACACCACTTGGTACTGCTGTCCGACAGTCGTGCTCAATGACTGCTCAATGGAACCAGCGGTATTGCCGTTCAAATCGACCAAGCGGCCGCCCAGCAACGATTGCCAGGTGTCTGTCGAAAGCAAATCCACATCGCCTGAAGTGACAGTCCAACCGCCAAACGTTCCCGTCAGAACGAACTGGTCAGTACTCGTCGCTGAATCTAGAAACAGCCCGTCGGACACCACATCGGTTTCCGGATCGGACTGTGAAGGCGTCACAAAGCCGACCGATGTCCCGTTGCTACTGTTTTCATAGACGTGCAAGTCGGTTGTGACGGTGCTTGTCGTAAACCCTGTTCCGCTGGCATGACCGATCGATAGACGATTGTTTGTTGTACCTTCGCTAACGATGTCAACGATTTCGTTAGATCCGTTCAGTTCCATTTGCCAGTTCGCGACGAGGCCCGCTGCGGCCGCTTCAGCTGGCGACAGATCAAGCTTCTGCTGATAATTCAGCGAGATTTCCGCTTCGGTACGGATATCGTTCCAAATTCGAACATCATAGAACGCCCCGTGGAATGCTTGATCGGTGCTATATCCCGAGTTTGCCCCGTCTTGGTCATTGCCGATCACCAACTCGCCACCGGCGGCGATGGTGTAGCCGGCTTGTAGCCCCGTCAGTGTCTCGGCGTAGCGTCCATCGATATAGATTTGCACGTCGCCATGTGTGTTGTCCCAACTGATTGCGAGGTGGTGCGAATCGCCATCGAACAACTGGCTATAGGTATTCGCGGTCGTTACGCTGACGCCGTTGATTCGGAAATCCAGATGATCGGTGGCATCGAAGCGCAGCCGAGCCGCATCGTTTCCGCTGTAGTAGGAAAACAGGGTTGGAGACGAATCAAAGTCGTCGATTTGGAAACGAGATTCGAAGGTAAACTCGCTCAAACCTCCAAGAATTGCATCGCCATCGTTGGCAATGAAGTACGCATCATTGCCTCCGTCGCTGTTGAGTTCGACTCCGCTGGATAGATTCGATGGCCCGGTAGTGGTTTCCTGAATATCATTGACCACGATCGTGAAGGATTCGTCACGCGTATTCGAGTCCGTATCGGTCACGCGGACGGTGATGGTGTGCGTCGAATTCGATTCAAAGTCAATCAACGAACTGTCGGCGACAAGGATTCGGCCGTTGTCACTATCGATCGTGAAGGCCCCCGCGACGGTTTGTGACAAGAGCGTGTACGTCAACGGCTGTGCCGCATCCAGTACCGCATCTGCATCCCATTCGATGATGTAGCCGTTGTCACCGCCACCACTGTTGTCTTCGTCGTCCCACTCGCCGGTCGGGCGAATGACCAAGTAGTGCTGGCTTCCGCCGCTGTTGTCAGGTTGCGCACCGGTGATCCAATTGGTATAGGAACCATCTACGTTGGTTCCGTTAATTCCGCCGGACCAAAACGTTTCCGCATTGGAACCTGATTGTCGCCAACGCCAATCGCCTTCGGACGTCGAGTCGGTACCGCCAAGGAACAATTGCTGTGCAGCGGTCGAGGCAATACCGGCGAGAACTTCCTGCTCACCGGCGCTATGAATCGTTGCCAGCTGCCCGTTCACACCGTTCAGGCTGGTGGACAACGCAGTCGACTCGGCGGTGGTCCAGTTCGTTGGCGATGTGACCGCACGATAGAACTTGCCAGTTTCGGCACTGTAAACCAGCGTCGAGTCCGACGCCAAAATCGATGCGATCAACGCTTCGCGTTCAGGATCGATCCCTTGCACTGTTCCAACAACGGTTCCATCGAGTGCGTTCTCATCGACGGCAAGCGTCAGGATTGCTTCACTGGCAGTGAACCCCGAAACAGTTCTCAACGTCAGGTTGTTACCACTGACCGTCTCGGTCAACACTCCGTCAATCGATAAATGATCGAACTTCCATTCGGCCACCAAGCCGCTTTCATTAAAAGGCAGAGAGCTGCCGTAGGACGCGCTGATTTCACTTGCACTGCGAATATCCGAGAACACTCGCGAGTTGAACAACGTGCCTTTGAACACTTGTGAGAGCTGGAACGTTCCGCCAACACTATCTTGCTCTTGTCCAAAAGTCAGCGCCCCGCCGGTCCCGATCGTATAGCCAGCCCGGAGCCCCGTACCGCTTTCGACCAAGGCACCGTCAACGTAGATCGACCAATCGCCCGCCGAATTGTTCCATGTCCATGAGAACGTGTGCGGGTTCCCGTCGCGGTAATCATTGTAGTTGACCGCAGTCAGTTGGACTTTGGTACCACCGATGTGAATCGATGGGCCACCTGATTCAAACAGAAACAGGACTTCGTTGTCATTTGCTGTTGTCGCGTAGGAAACGAGTGTTGAGTCAGAAACGGTATCCGTCGTGGCGAATTGAGTTTCAAAGGTGAACTGCGTTCGTCCGCCGAAAACTGCCGAACCGTCATCGGCGATTAAATACAGGTTGTCGCCACCGTCGTTGTTGATCGTCAGACCACCATCACCGGTCGAGGTGATTTGCAAGTCACTCGGATTGGGCAAAAATTCGTAGGCACCGATGTCTGCATTCGCATCGCGTGTGCTGCCGGTTTGATCGAGTGTTTCGGCTGATCCGGTCGCTGCGTTGTATGCCAAACTGGTTTCATCAATCGTGTGAACGAAGGTGTCACCTTCGGCAGTCAGCGCCGACAAGGAAGGATCGCTCCCCAGGATGTCACTTCCGACCGTGCCGCTGAATCCGACGTTGTGCTCGATGATGTTGTAGCCACCGCTGACCACTGGGCCGTTAACGTCGTTGCCATTGAACTGCGATGTGTTGTCGGCAAAAATCGAATAGCTCACGTTGACGGTCGCATCGGTGACTGCCAAACCGCCGCCACTCCCCCCGGATGCATCATTGTCCGCAATGGTGGAGTGTGTGATGTTGACGATCGTACCACCGTTTGCGACACGGATACCACCACCATCAAAAGCCGTTTGGTTCCCGCTGACCGTGACATTATTCAACGTCGTGGTGCCTGCGGACACATACAGACCGCCGCCCAGCCCACCGGACGTGTTGTTGATGATCGCGACACGTTCCAGGGTCGTTGTGCCGACGGATGAAATCGCGCCGCCGTTGGTATTGCCGACGGTATTCCCGGAGATCACGGTGTCGGTCGCCGTTAATGTGCCTTGCACGTAAGCTGCCGCCCCCGTTTCAGTTCCTGACGACGCACCGCTCAAGGTCAGCGAATCGATTGACAACGTTCCGCCGCTTTGCACATGAAAGATCCGGTCGGAAAGCGAACTGGCATCGATACTGGTCAGCGACGCACCGTTTCCGCTAATCGTAATGTCGCTGAGGATATCCAAGTCGCCGGTGGACCCAGCATCATCGAACTGTCCGGCGATGTCCAACAAGTAGACGCCGTCACCAAGAATGATCGTGTCGGCACCGGCGGTGTTGTTGGCCGCAATGATCGCTTCACGCAATGAAATACCAGAACCGCCGGAAGATGCCTGTAGCGAACTAATGTCGGTGGTGTTGCCGTCCAGTTCATCGGCGAACGTGGTCACCGTAATCGTAGCCAACGTGTCGAACCATGCGGACTGTGCGTGATAGCCGATCGCGACTTGCGTTTGCACATCGCCCAGGGTGTATTCCAAGTCCCAGTCGCCACCAAGCGATTCGTGCCCGGTCGCATCATCGCTCGCGGCGATATCACATTGGCAAAGTGCCGCAAGCGAATCAAGCAGCTCGCGTCCCGCATCCGATGAAGCGAGGTCACAACCATAGATCAACAAATCGGCGTCAGAGTCAAGCACACTTTGCCAGCTCGCTAAGGCACCCGCGTACCCGTTGACGGTTTGACTGTCCAGTCGCGTATTACCGAGCTGGATGCTGCTGCCATCGCTGTGACTGAGAATATGAATTGCGTCGACACCCGATAGGTTTGCCATCGACTCGGTGATCTGTTCGATACCGTCTTGATCGGCTGACAACCGCACGACAACCCATTCGGTTTCAGAAGACGATTGCTCGCGGAGTCCCGCCAACAGCTCGTCTGCATTTTCCACTCCGGCATCAACAATGACGACTTCCAAAGTCTTCGCCGCGACCGAGCCTTGACCGTCGGTGTCGGCTTGCCCATCGGCAACGAAGTCCGCGTCACTCTGTTCCGATCCGTCAAATACCTGTGATGCATTGCCGGCGTCAGCTTGCTCCAACACCGCAACCGTTTCCACTTCAAGTACGGCGACCTCGTGCGACTCGTCCACCTCGATCGTGAATCCACTGACGACTTGATCAAAGTGTTCCAAGTCACCACTAAAGTCGCCATCGCCTTGATGAAGTCCATCGGCGCTCAACAGGATTCGGTCTTCGAGTAGAAAGAAATCGAAGACGCGGTTCGGTAGGTTGGTAGACACGATCGGTTTCAAGTTGCAAGTCACGAAGGGCGCCCCGGTCGCCTGCGGTCAGACGGAGACGATGGGGGGTGGCTCCGCGGGGCGTCGAAGTTGCAAACAAAATTTGCGTACCGCCCGCGCAGAATACGTGCGCAACTCTATGTCAGGCTAAAGCGTGAAGCCTTTCCCCCGTCAACGGAACAAGCACCTTGAGGGCGTTCCGACCGGTGGGAAAACGTCACTTGGCACGCCTGTTCCGCTTGTGTCGGTTAGACCTCATCCATTCGCGGCAGCGTTGGTGATCGAAACGCCGAACTCTGGTTGCTCAGGTTGGGGGATTCGCAGCCAGACTGGAGCGTTCTCGCCATCAAAAGATGTCGATTTTAAGAGCGAAGCTGCGTTGTGATCCGAGGCCCGAATGTTGGCCCACGATTTGCTTCCGATCGGTCTCGCGTCCGTTTTCGTAACGATCGGGCGAGTGAGGCGCGACACCTCAAAATGTCACTCCATTGTTTCCCCATTTCGCTTCAAAGGAGGCCCTCCAATGCGTGGGTTACTGATCGCGGCCGTCGTTGTTGCCGCATTGTTTTTGGTCGGTTGGTTGAAATACGACAATACGGGCGGTGACCCAACCGTGCGTATGGATTCCCAAAGCGTTCAAGAAGACACCTCTGAGATGGTCCGAGCCACCAGAGACGCCGCAGATGAAATCGATCGTCGCATCGACGTCGATATCAACACCGATCACGCCACCTATTGATCCAAGTCCCCCGTTGGCGGCTCGATCATCGTGGATCAAGATCTCTGTAAGGACACGAATCACACGAACCGGTAGCTTTATGAGTCAGAAGTCAGATCTGATTACCCAAAGCTACCGGGAATGAAAATCCGCACGCTCTTTGCTAGGCCTTCTTGCCTACAGCACTCCGCTGCCAAACCCGTCCGGGGAAAATGTCTTCACGGAGTGGAAAACGATCTTAACGGCACGTCGCTTTCGTGAATCGAAAACGACCTCTTCGATACACCTATTGGCGATTTGGGATATGCTTACACGCTTCCTCCCTTTCGACTTGGTGAGTGCCCTGTTGGCCAAGTCCGACCTTTGTTTTGAAGAGTGTGTCTATGCCGTGCCCACGTACTGCAAGCAAGTTGATTGCGGTTTGTCTTTCGATCATCGCCCTGGCCAACGGAAGGCAAGTTGCCGCCCAAGGTGACGCAGCGAACGCATCGACAACGAGTCGACCGAACGTCATCACTGTTTTTATCGACGACATGGGATGGTCGGATCTGTCGTGCTTTGGCGGGACACGGACCACGACCGAAAATATCGACCAACTGGCGGCTGAAGGCTTACGTTTCACCAACTTTTATGTGAACTCGCCAATCTGCTCGCCATCACGTGTCGCACTTAGCACTGGCCAGTATCCGCATCGCCATCGAATCAGTTCGTACCTTGCGCATCGCGAGTTGAATCAGTCGCGTGGGATGGCGCAGTGGTTGGACTTAGACGCGCCGATGCTTGCCCGTCAATTGCAAGAAGACGGCTATGCCACGGGGCACTTCGGAAAATGGCACATGGGCGGTCAGCGAGATGTCGGCGAAGCACCATTGATCACCGAGTACGGATATGACCGCAGCCTGACGAATTTCGAAGGACTTGGGCCACGCGTTTTACCGTTGAAAGACTCGTACGACGGCAAGCCGGTTCGCAAACACGATCTCGGATCGGGAAACCTTGGACGCGGGCCAATCGTTTGGAAGGATCGGTCTGTCATCACCGCAGAATTTGTCGACAACGCATTGAAGTTTATCGACGAATCACAAGCGGCTGACAAACCGTTTTTTGTCAACGTCTGGCCGGACGATGTTCACTCACCCTTCTTTCCACCCAAAGTCTTGCGCGACAAAACGAACGAAGGAAAACGCGAGCTTTATTACGCCGTGCTTGATGCGATGGATCAGCAATTGGCCAGCTTGTTCGATCGCGTCCGCAACGATTCAAAGCTTCGTGACAACACGTTGATTTTGATCATGAGCGACAACGGCCACGAGCATGGCGCCGGGTCGTCAGATCCGCTTCGTGGCGCCAAGACATGGTTGTACGAAGGCGGTATCCGCTCGCCTTTGATCGTCTGGGGCCCCGGTTTCTTGAAAGACGGTGTTGCCGGCACGACAAACGAAACGTCGATCCTGTGTGCACTCGATGTGAATCGCTCGTTGTACGAATTCACCGGCGCAGATCTGCCCGAGCAAAAGCTTGATGGCGAAAACTTGATGTCAACCTTGCTGGGACAAAAGGCGGCAAGTCGCAACGAGCCGATCTTCTGGCGACGTCCACCCGATCGCGCCGGCTCCGATGGAGAAGACAACCCCGACTTGGCGGTCCGCGATGGCCGCTGGAAATACTTGGTCAACTATGACGGCAGCGATCCGCAGCTCTACGACCTGAACGCTGACATCAGCGAATCAAAAAACTTAGTCGACGAACACGAAGACATCGCCGACGGATTGCACAAGGAATTGATAGAGTGGAACGAAACACTTCCGAAAGACGCAGGTGATCCAGAATGGGAAGGCCCAAGCTCACTTGGCGCGTTACCACCCAACAAGTTCGCCAATCCGATTGGTGAAGGAGCGGACCCATGGGTCGTTCGCGACCCCAACGCACCAAGGTACTTGTGGTGCTTTTCCGATGGGAACCGCGGCATCGCGATTCACACCAGCAACTCACTAACATCGTTCGGCAAGAAACACGTTGTCTGGCAAGCTCCTGACGAAGGCCCCTATTCGAAAGAGATTTGGGCACCGGAGCTGCACTTCTTGGATGGTCACTGGCATATCTATTTTGCTGCCGATGATGGTGACAATCACAACCACAAAGCATTCGTGTTGCGTTCAAAGACCGACGACCCGATCGGCGAATACGAACTGTTCGGCCCGATGGCGACCGGCGAAGGCCCGGATCGCAACTCGCCGAACATCTGGGCGATTGACATGACGGTCCTTGAACACCAAGGCAAACGTTATGCGATCTGGTCAGGATGGGATGCGCCTGGTACAGACCAACAGTACCTTTACATCGCAGCGATGAAGTCGCCTACCGAATTGGAGGGCCCTCGAGTGCGGCTGTGTGACAACGCCGATTACCTTTGGGAACGAACGGAGGAAAACGCCGATTCGCGAGGACTGAACGAAGGCCCCGAAGTTTTTCAGTCCAACGGGCGTGTTTCGATCGCGTATTCTTGCGGCGCGTCATGGCTAGCAACCTACAAACTCGGTCTGCTGGAACTCGTCGGCGACGATCCGTTGGATCCGCAGTCCTGGAAGAAGCGGCCCCAACCGATCTTTAAAAGCACAGCGGCGACCTATGGCGTCGGGCACTCGTGCTTTGTCCAATCGCTCGATGGCAAGCAATGGTGGCACGTCTTTCATGCCAAACGTGATCGCAATCCGGGATGGCGACGCGTGATTTATGTGCAACCGATGCGAGTCGGACGTCGGGGTTTCCCGGTCTTTGGCGAACCTGTGATGCCCGGAACGATCCTAGACCTTCCTTCAGGTGATCCTCAGCCGCAGACGTCAACTTCAACCGATGATTACACGTACTTCGGACACCATCAGTTCTTCGCCGCTGACGGTGACAAAATTCGATTGGGGACAGTACCCGAAGCACCGATCAATGATTATCGAAGCGGTGAAAAGGTCGTTCTCAATCATCCCGTCCCCAATGATTTCGAAGCATCTGTCGCGGTCGATTTCTTGGGGAAGGAAAACGCGCGTGACGCAGGAATCCTGTTTCGTTGCTCCGCACCCTCGGTCGGCTATGACGCACAACGCGCCTACTTTGCCGGGCTGATCCCCCAAACTCAATTGGTCATTTTGGGACGGATGGACGGATCCAGCTGGAAAGAACTTCGTCGTGCCGAAACAGAAATCGATGTGACAAAGCCGCAACAGCTTGCCATCAAAATGACCGGTGCTCAAATCGACGTGTTGCACAATGGCGCTGCAAAAATCAGTCACACTGACAAGACATTCGCGTCAGGCACGGTTGGTCTTCGTGTGGTCAACACCGAAGCAGTGTTTAGCAATTTGGTCGTCAAATAGCGTTAGGATTTCAAATTTGGATCAGGATGCTCCGGCCTGGAACATCGTTTGCTGTATGAGGTGGTGGACTCATCCTTTTTCGCTCCATCCTGATCCGAAATGACGACTTCCTCACGAGAGACTTGGCAGACGATCTTTCCTGAGTTTCACCCCAAGCCGCCGTGGCTCGGCGGCTTTTTGCAAACCGGCCGCACGCGAATGTTCCGCGTGCAAGAGCGTGATCTGCGGAAATTCCAATCCAAGTCGCTTCAACTGCCGACGACTGACGACACGGGCGACGTGTTGACGGCAGACTTGATGTCACCGCCGGAAGGCCCCAGTCACCCCTGGCCGCTCGTCGTACTGCTTCACGGACTCGGCGGCACTTCACAAAGTTCCTACATCCGGTCTTGTGCCAAAACATTGCTGGACGAAGGCCATCGCGTCTTGCGACTGAATTTCCGTGGCGCGGGCAGCTCCGCCGAACGTTGCCAGTCGATTCACCACCCAGGCCGAAGCGAAGACGTCAGCGCGATGTTCGAAGCCGTTCGGCAGGACCCCAAGTATGCCGACGAACTGCAAAACGGTGTCTTGCTGGTGGGCTTTTCACTCGGCGGAAGCGTTCTATTGCGTTTCCTGGCTGAACAGGCCAAAGATGTACCGATCTCAGCCGCGGTGACCATCTCTGCTCCGCTGAATCTTGAGGCAACATCTCGCGAGCTACTGCGAATGACTCGACGCCCGATTCAGCGTTACCTTCTTGGCAAGATGAAACGCGAAGTGCTCCGTGAAAACTCTTGTTTAAGCGAGAAAGAACGGGCAACGGTGCGATCGGTAAAGTCGGTTTGGGAATTCGACGAGCAATTCACGTCAAAACATTGTGGGTTTGATTCGGTCGAGGAGTACTACAAAGAAAACTCTGCCGCGCCGGTTCTTTCAAACATCGATGTCGACACCTATCTGATTTACGCCAATTCAGATCCGATTGTCCCCAAGCAAAGTTATGCCAATGTGCCTTGGGATCGCTATCCAAAACTGCACCCCGTCATCGTCAACGATGGAGGTCATGTCGGTTTTCATGGGAAAGGCGACTCGGCACGGTGGCACGAACGCTGCGTAGGCATCCTTGCTCGTCAGTCCGAACGTTCCATCGCTGATCAAAAACAATCAGCCAACATACACCGAAATTGCCCCCGGCAAGATCTGCAAGTCAATCATTGACGCATCGGTGCGATTCCCATCACCTCGTACTGGCAAGGTTGCGTTTGTCTTGACGGTCACTGATCGTTTCGCGGTGTGGTACTCAACATACTTTGACCGATGTAGACGCTGGGAAAGCAAATTCACGGTCAGCCGACCGTAGTCTGATGGCGTGACGGCTTTGACCACGCACACGTCCACAGAATGGTCATCAATCGTGATGTGGTGTCCCCAAGTTAAATCACCGATTCCAAATGCTCCTAGATTCGCAACGATGACCAATGATGCCTTTCGCTGCATCGATTCACCATCGATTTCGATGTCGAACTGCCACTGCTGGCGTTTCACGATCTCGCGGATGCCGTGCCACAAATAAACCGCTTTTCCATACCGAGCTTTCTGAGCTGGCGTTGCCAGTTCGGCCAATCGTGAATAGGTCCCCATGCTGACGTGGGAAAAGAAGGTGCGATCCAAACAACGCATTCCGTCAATCGAGCGGAGCTTTGAACCTTCGGCGATCAGTCGCATCGATTCGTCAAGGTCCAAGGGAAGTTCAAGTTCTCTGGCGATCAGGTTTGCGGTGCCGAGCGGAACGATCCCCAAGTTTATGTCGGTATCAATCAGCCGCTGTGCGATTCGCGAAACGGTCCCATCGCCACCGGCAGCGACGATTGTCGACACGCCTTCGCTGATCGCCTGATCGATTCTTGGATGGATTAAATCGACCTCCGTTCGGTCCCATGAAAACACTTGTAGGTCGATTGCTTTGTCTGCGAACCGAACCTTGGCCCGTTCGATGAGCTGACTAGCATCAGCCCTTCCGGCTTGGCGGTTCATCATTAGCAGGACGGTTCGTCGATCACTCATCAATTCACTTGTTGTGGAACAATCACGGGCAACACGGCTGGAATCACGTCGATATCAATTGTTGCCCGGTCTAAGATTTCGCCGTCCGCACGAACGGGAAGCGGTCGCTTGGAAGAGACTTTGATCGACGTTGTCGCCGTCAAATATTCGATTTGGTCGCTCTCTGCTGTCCTGCCTTTCAAAGCGTTGTAGAGCAGCGATACGTGTCCAAGAAAACCTTTCGCACGAATGACGCAGACCTCGATTCGCCCGTCGCTTGGTCGGATTTGATCTCCCCAACTCATCCCCGCGATTCCAACGGGGTGTACGTTGGCGATTAAGACCAAGGATGCTCGGCGGCGATGCCGAACACCATCAAGGTCAAGATCGAAACGCCAATCGCGATTTGCGACGATCTCTCGCAAGGCACGTGCGACGTAGACCAACTTACCGAAACGTCGCTTGGCAACCGCGTTTTCCTTGACCGCAATCCGGGAATACGTCCCCATTGAAACGTGCGAAAAGGCGAGTTGAATCCCCTGTCGCATCCCATCGATTTTTTCCACGCGATGGCCGCCGAAGATTAGATCGATCGCAGCAGAGGTGTCTTCGGGGATAGCGAGCGACTTGGCAATCAAGTTTGCGGTCCCCGTCGGCACGATGCCGAAATCAACATCATGCATCGCCGCGATACTCGCCGCCTTCGAAACGGTCCCATCACCGCCGATGACCAGGATCGTCTTTGCGCCACGCTCGATCGCCCGCCCAACGGGATCACGGTTCCCATCGGAAAGTCGCTCGCATTCAAACTGCACGCCGCAACGCTCGGCGGCCCGATGTAGTTGTGCCTGAACCGCTTCGCCACAACCGCTTCCCGATTGTGGGTTGATCAGTGCAAACACCGGCACCCGCAGTTTGTAGCTGCCACCAACGGACGGCTTGTCAGAATCAGCAGTGGCAGCATCCCGATTCGAGTTCGAAGGCAGCGAAAGAGCAAATGACATCGCGAATTCCCCTTTGAGAAAGACGACAAGCGGTCCAGACGGCAAGACGTTCGGCCTATTCGATCGGACCGGTCGACTTCACGAGGTCGCGTTTGATTTCGCGATGCTGCATGATGAACATCATCGTCTTGCTGCCTTTCGGAGATTCAAATTTGGTCGGTGCTTCCCCGCCCGGCAGGGCATAGCAAAGCGTCAGCTTGTCATCACCGACGAACTTCAGGATTCCCGCAGCAACGGGCGGCTGTTCCGTTGGCTCTTTAATCGAGTTGTTCTCTTCCGCTTCGCTATCGGGCGGCAACGAGGTCATCGTGATTCGAATCGGCTTCGCGCTCTCATCGATTCGGAACATCGCTTGGTAGGCCTGCTTTTGATCCTTGTCGTAAGTCGTGATCTGGTTCGTTGCAATGATCACGTACGAACCTTCGAGTTCGGCTTTATCAAGCAATCGGCCTTGGTTCCAACCCTCGATGATTTCCCAACGACCTTGAAGTTTTTCGATCGTGGTGTCCTTGGGGTCATCCACCGGATCGCCAGCGAACGTGGGAAGAGCGAAGACAGCGGCTGCGAAAAGAGATGCGAAACGCATTGGAGTTCTCCTGAGTAGTGGTTGGAAGGTTACTTGCGAAAGGCAACCGTCATACCAAAGCCGTCACTCGGCCGAGTTTCGCGCAGAATCACACCAGCGGACGCTCCGGCGTGCCGGTCGCTGCCCGAAATGAAAGCCCGTGACCGCAATTCGACCAGCATGGCGTCGTATCGAACGCGAGCCATCCGAACGACGATGGCCAGACGTAATCGATCGGATGTCGCGGTTTTTAACTTCCGAAACTCCTCAGTCTTTGGCACGCAACGAGCATGACACCGCAACAACCTTTTCTTTGCTTCTCGTTCAGGAACTCTGTCAAAGAAAGTCGACGGAGGGGATCACTATGCACCTAAGTTCATTGCCGGAAACGGATCGAGTCCCGGACCACTATTTGCCAGGACGTTGCTTCGGAAAAACGTCGTCGCCCCGACACGTCGAGCGGCGACCTGTCGGGACGACCGACGACCGTCCTTGGGGACCAAACGAATCATCCTCACTATTGTTTCGCACATCACATTTGTTCTTGGGCGACCTAGCCGAGGAATCCATGATCGATGTTTCCGTTTTGGCTCCCGATCCTGACATATCGGACGAACCTTGCACTCCACCAACGGAACTCCCTTGGTCGGAATGGAATGAGATGCAAAAGTCGTGATTCGATTAACACGACGACACTTTTCCCAACGGCATCGCGATGCCGCTTTTCAACTACTTTTCTTAGGAGGAACATTGCAATGCGCGCGTTCCAATACTTCACAGCAACTGCCGTTTTGATGGCGACTCTTCCGATCGCGACTCGCACCGCTGTTGCGGATGAACCGGCAAGCACTCGCCTACCCGACTTGGCCGTCCAGCAGACGGTAAAGAAAAAGCTGCAGAGCAGTTTTCAGTTGATGTCTCCAGACATTCACGCACGGGTAATTGCCGGGCGTGTCGAACTTCGCGGGCATGCGCCGAGCTTCATCGATCGCATGCGTATCGAAGACGTCGTCGAAGAACTCGCGGGTGTCCGTGCGGTCCAAAATCGTATTCGCGTCGACCGAACTGGTAGCTCTTTGGACCGACAAGCAACGGAGCTGGTCAGCCTTCGCAACGACATCATTTCGATTCGCCAAAACACGGTCGCGGACCTGACGGCAACGTTGCAAACACAAAAGAGCATTCGCGGCACGATCGAGTTGATCGCGGATAACCACATCATGGTGCGAGACTTCCGACGCGGACTGGTGGATGCGGAAATCCCAGCAACCGCAGCGGTCACCCTGGACGGTGAGAGCGTCGACGAAAGTGACCTGCGTCAAGGTTTTTTAGTGATGGTCGACGCGAGCGTTGTGGAAGGCGAATTGGTCGCCGATGCGGTCGAAGCGCACTCCCCTAAATAAGACGCCGCAACCACTGAGGCACGGATCGCCACTCGGCCGGCAGGCGTCATGAAAATGATCGACTGCCCGCCGAGCTTCGCAAAATTGATTCATCGCGGAATTGGCATGGTATATGCCTATATCGCCCAGTCACTGAAAACACCGGGCGAACACCGAGATTAACAACTTTCCATCCGAGCGCCGTGCTATGTCTCTTGCTGATATTTACCGTCCTAAATTGAGAAACCAAGCCACCGGCTACGACCCGGTCTACGGTGCCGTTGGTGGAAAATCTTCGTCAATCGCTGGAAAAGTTGTTTTCGAGCGATCAGCGTCCTGGTGGGTGATGCTTGTCGCATCATCGATCGCGCTTGTCACCAGCTCGTACCTCGCATGGGCGTCGCTGACCTCCACAAGCGTTGCCGGATGCGGTGGCGACCTGTTTGATTGCTCGAATGTCCTCCACAGCCGATGGTCCTCCGTGATGTCGGTTCCGGTGAGCATTCCAGCGATTCTGTCGCATCTAACGATCTTATCGATGTTGTTTTGGGAGCCTCGCACGGAACGTTCAAACACGATCCGTTGGTCGGTAATCGGCCTGGTTGCGTTCTCAATTGCCGCCGCCGGTCTGTGGTTCATGGGCCTACAGTTTTTCTGGCTGCAACACCTCTGTCCATATTGCTTGGCGGCCCACACCGCCGGACTGGTCGTTCTGGGTGCCTACCTGATGAGCGGGCAGACAACGCGCGGACTTGCGAAACCCTGGTTGGCTACGGCGGCGGTCGCCGGCATGGCCGGCTTCATCGGTTTGCAAATGACCAACGAAGAACCCATCACCTATGAAGTGATTGACTATTCGCAAGATGATGTCTCGGACGAAGGCATGATCGATTTTGAAGCTCCAGCCGGCGGTGCCGAGTTGTTCGAAGCACCGACCGTTTCGATCGTTACACCGGAACCTTCACCGAACCTGGAAATCCAGCTCCCAACGGCCCAGCAATGGTCCGCGCTGGCGCTGTCGTTCGCCCACCCGATGTCGATGCTTGCCACCGAAATCACGGTGGGATCGGAAACCGCTGACGAATCTGATTCGGTGGCCGAGAATCAAGGTGAGGAAGCAGAGAAGGCGCCGGTAAGCAACACGGTCCGCTTGCTGAAAAACGTCAAGTTGGAAACGGCATCGTGGCCGTTGATCGGGAAGCCAGACGCGGAATTGGTCTTCGTCGAGCTCTTCGACTACACCTGCCCACACTGCCAACGCACCCACCGATCACTCGAGGCAGCACGCAAACACTTCGGCGATCGGCTGGCCGTGATCTCGCTGCCGGTACCGCTTGACCGCGATTGCAATCCGACCGTTCGATCAACCAGTTCCAGTCATGCGGAAGCTTGCGAGCTCGCTAAGTTGGCAGTGGCAGTCTGGATGACCGATCGCGAGCAGTTCGAGCCGTTTCACAGCTACTTGTTCGAATCAAAACCAAGTTACAACCAAGCATACGCGAAAGCACGAACAATGGTCGACGCTGACAAACTGGAATCGACCATGCGAAGTTCTGGCCCATCAGAATACATTGCCAAGCATGTGACGTTGTATCAACGGGCTGGTAGTGGAACGATCCCCAAGATCCTGTTCCCAGAAACGACTGTCGCCGGGGCTGTCGAATCATCCCAATCGTTCATTAACTTGATCGAACGAAACCTGCGATAAGCAACGTTGCTGCGACGTCATGATCTCTCGGTCATGGCGATCAGCTACTTGGGCGTATTATTCCTCGTCATTGCATTCGGCTACGATTTCTTGCTGTCCTTTTCCAAACCAGGCAAGCAATGGCGGGAGCAGCAACAGGTCTCCGAACAGTGCCGATCCGATCGTTAAACACGTGATCGTCGCAAAGATTCGTTGCTCTCGCATTCCGCTGATCAGCACCGACGAGATTCCCAAAACCAAGATGATCGTCGTCATGATCAATGCGCTTCCTGTGCTGACGAATGCCGACCGAATCGCATCTTGTTCGTTCATCCGTCGCGCGTCTTCACGGTACCGCGATAGGAAGTGAATCGTATCATCCACTGCGATTCCCAAACAAACAGTGAAGGCACAGACAGCCGCGATTTCTAGCGACTGTCCCATCCAATAGAAGCACGCGCCGGTAAATGCGAGCGGAAACGTATTGGGCACGATCGCGATCAGCCCCAGCCGAATCGACCGGAACGCGATCGTCAGTACGACAAAGATGATGATCGACGCGCTACCAAGGCTATACACGAGATCGAGCACGACTTGGTACAGATTCTTCCAACGGCTGATCGGCCGACCGCTCAACTGAAGCGAGAAACCGGGATGCTCCTCAGTGATCTTCGCTAGTCCTTCGTCGATTCGTTTGAACACAGGTGCATAGGCCGCGATCCCAACGTCTCGAATCTTAAATCGAACGACAGCAGAACGCTCGTCGGGTTTATAAAAAGCATGCTTCAGCGGAGGCGGCAGTAGCTCGGTAATCGACAGCCTGCCTTTCGCATTCGGGTCACCCGGCAAAACGTCAATGAATCGCTGCAACGACACGGGGCTACCGATTAATTCCTCCTGATCCAGCAGCGTTTGTGCTGCCGCGATGACCTCGCGAATTTCGTCAGAGCCGTCGGCGACATCTTCCGACCAATCGATTTGGACGGTTGCCGGCTCCGTTCCGCCCATTGCTTTGTCGAGCGTTTCCATCGCAACCAGCGCGGGTGCGTCATTCGGCAGAAGCATCGCGACCTTTTGATCGGGCTGCATCTGCATACTCACTAACAACAACGCGATCGTACCGCCAATCGCCACCCCGCTCATCACTCGCGAGTGCCGGATCGACCATTCGATCACCGGACCGATACGTGCGAGATTGCGATCGATCATATTCTCCTTGGACGTCAGTTGAATTCGATTGCCCAGCCGCGTCGCACAGGCAAACGGAATGATCAACATCACGGCCAAAAATGACAAACAGACACCGACGACACAACTCATTCCAAATTCTTGTACGACTTCGTTCTGCGCGAGCCCTAGCGAACCGAGTCCGATTGCGGTTGTCAGCGAAGTCAAAAAGCAAGCCAACCCGACGCGTTCAATGCCGCGTTTAGCAGCGTCAGCCGGCGACAAGCCTTGAGTGCGTAGGCGCCGAATGTCCAGAAACAGGTGGATGCTGTCGGTGAACCCGACCATCCCGATCAATACCGGGGTGACGATCTCGTTGAAGGGATTGTCTTTCAGATCCAGAAGCGGAAGCGATCCGAGTGCCCAGTACACCCCAATGACCGGCGGCGCCGCGACGATCAGCACACTGGCAAATCCACGAAACAAGATGACCGCCATCAAAGTCACCATACCGAGGGCGATCCAGACGAACCGTTTTTGGTTCTGATCACGTGCGTTCAGGATTGCCATCGTCGTCGGAACACGGCCAGCGACTTGAATCTTGAGGTCCAAACCCGCGTATTCTGCTGCGGTGTCGACAGCCACCTTTTGGATCTGCTCGACCGTCGCGTTGTCATCTTCGACAAACAACCAATCCAGTTTGATCAAGAGCAGCAGTGTGCGACCGTCCTTCGATAACAATTGTCCCGCGATCAACGGATGGGAAAGTGCACGCGAGCGAGCTCGATCAAACTGGTGGTCCGAAGAGCTGGGCCTGGGAATGACGGCATCACGCAACGCGAACAAGTTGATCGGAGGCGTGTCATCCATCCAAAACAGGCTCGACACCACTTCCAACGAACGCAGACGTTCGACCATCGACAAGATCGCCTCGCTGCCTTGAGGCGAGAAGAAATTATCGCATTGAACGATCAGCGCAATATCGTTGTCGTTGATTTGCAATTGACCGCCGCGAACGCCACCTCGCCCGCCGTTTTCGTTTGCGGACGAGTCTTGTTCGCTTTCATCCGCTGACGCAAGTGGAAGCGTCTCTGGCAATTCAACTTCGCTGGGTCGAGCGAATAAATCCGTGATCAGTTCCGGATCTCGCCGCCCGATCGTCGCGATCGCGGTCAGCGACAGCAGAAACAAAAACACCAGAACCGGGTAATCAACGGCCGTCGCAAAGCAACGAGTCAGCAGGCGTGTCATCAATTCGTTTGACTTTTAAAACGTCTAAGGTGCAGTTGCTCGATCTCGTCGAGTTCAATTGATCCGTTGTGGTTGCGGTCCAACTGGTCCATCCCGAAGTGGGCGATCGATCGCGGCAATTCATCGCGATTCAGTATGCCATTTTGGTCGGTGTCCCAGCGTTCGATGTAACGGGCGGCCAATTCATGTGCCTTCCGCTTGTCTTCCTCGCTGACCTGCCGTGCGGCTTGTCCACTCGTGGCAGCTCGCTTTCGCATCTCGTCGGTGATATTGCGTGGGATTGCGACTTCAAAGAAACCAATCGCCATTTCTTCGTTCGTCTGGTCACCCCAATAAACCGGTGATTCTGGATCGGGGTTCGCGGGGTTATTTTCCGAGTTATCGAACTCGGCTTCAAACCAGATCTTGTTGACGGAGTTCAATTGAATCGGTTTTGCGAACGCGTAGACGTGTTGCCAATTGAAATCGTAGTGTGGAACCGACAGCAAAGTATTCGGTTCAGGCTTGGCATCTGAATCGCTGTCTTGATCGCTAAAGACGCGGAAGCTTTTTCCCCGCAAGTGCATGTGAGGTGCGACGGCAAGCAACTGGCCGACGCGTGGCAAACGACGCAGCGATGCCGTCACCGGATAACCATCGGCGTGGGGCGGGATTTCGAATTCGCTATTGATCGCAGTCAGCGTGATGATTTCGTCGCTTAGCTGGTCTTTATCGCCAATCAACAATCCAACTTGTGTCATGTCTTCTTGCGGGGTGCCCGTTGGCGTGTAATGCATTTGGAAAACCAGTTTGGAACCGGCCGGAATTCGGCGTGCATATCCGGGTGGAAACTCGACGCCACGCTGTCCAGGGACATACGCACCGAGCCATCCGATACCACGAAAATCTGCATTGTCGGGAGGACGGATGAAAACGATGCAATGGTGAACGACCGCGCGATTGCCGGGGCGAACCTCTGTACCGACGACCCAGGTGTCTTCTTTGAACCCCGGATCGACAACGTAGTATTGATAGTCAACCGACTCATCGGCCGGCACAACGAATGGCTGATCAGACATCGAGATGACCATGTCGGGATCACGCGAGAATTGCCATTTGTCGCCATCTTCAGCGATGGTGCGAGGCGGATTGACCAACGTCTTTGGCAGGTCGTTGACATTGCCAAATGGCATACCACCTTCGACCCAGTCTTTCACCGCCTGTTTCTCTTTGTCAGGCATGTGACGAGCATTCAAAAACTCGCCGTGTTTCGGATCGGCGTGCCATGGCGGCATCCGTTGATCTTCAATGACTTCGACCATCATCGGCCCCCAACCGACGACTTCGGCATAGTCGGTCAATGCAAACGGCCCGATATCACCGCTGCGATGACACTCGTTGCACTGTCGGTCCAAGATTGGTGCGATGTCACGCGCGTACGTCAATTCGGTGGTGACGGGATCATCGGTGGCGTATCCGATCAAACAGCCGACCGGCTTGGTCACGGCAACGGTGATCGGTTCGCCAGCGAGAAGCTCTTCGATCGCTTCGGCAAGATCTTCGCGATTGATTCTTGTTCGCGAGACACCTGGTTCGTATTCGTCATCCACACGACCTTGATAACGAATCGAGAGGTCTTGATCCAACACGATGACTTCGGATGTTCGCGTCGCACCAAAATTTTTGCCGACGTCACCGCCGAAATCTTTCACCAGGGTGAAATCGATCTGTTGTTCCTTGGCAAACGATTGCAAATCTTCCAGCGAATCCTGAGCGGTACTGCAAATGCCAATCAGGCGTACTGCTGGCGCATGCTCGGGGTGTTTTTGGTTGATCGTCTTGACCGTCTTGGAAACGCGGCTGGCATAGATTTTTACCAACGGGCATTCGGTTCCGACGAAAAACAACACATTGACTGGTGCCGCTGACGATTGGGACAGATTAACCTTGGCCCCGTCTGTATCGGGCAGTTCAAAAGTCAACGCGTTTGGTTTGTCGGCTGGTTTGTCGGCGGCGACAACGCTCGCCAACGGTCCGCTGAACGTCCCCGGCCCCAATAAGGCGATCGATAGACCGATCGTGAGCCAAAGACGCTTGAAACCGTTTTGAGAAATCATTGAATCGTGACTCAAGCAAAGGGGGCGACGGATAGTTGCACAAGGGAGTCGGTTGGATTCTCCGCCGATCGAAACTCCAATGCAAGAGCGACACCCCACCTTTGAAACTGCTTCCCGCCGGAGTGTGATCCTTTACACAAGATTCACAACCCCCAACCGAATGGTGAACCAATTGACCTGTCTCGCTTTGATGACATTTTGTCGTTCGAAATTGAACGTCAGCGCACTAATGGCAATCGCGATGCTTTTGCTCGGAACGGTCGCCAACGCGATCGAGCCATTTCAAATCAAAGTGATTGACGCAGAAAATGGCTGGCCGGTCCCCTTGGTGGAACTGCGGACGACACACCATGTCCGAATGGTGACTGACAATGCCGGCGTTGTCGCATTCGACCTTCCCGAGTTGATGGATACCGAAGTCTGGTTGGAAATCGAAGGCCACGGTTACTCCGTTCCCAAAGACGGCTTCGGTTATCGCGGTGTTCGTGTGACCCCAACAGAAGGCGGAGAGGTCACGATCAAAGTCAATCGGCGTCTTCCCGCGAAGCGATTGGGACGAATCACCGGCGGCGGACTGTTTGCCGAGAGCCAAAAACTGGGGCAGCATTTGGATTGGCAAGAGCAACGGATCCTCGGTTGTGACAGCGTCCAAAACGCGATCCGCGGGAACAAGCTTTACTGGTGCTGGGGTGACACGACGCTGGCAAGCTATCCCTTGGGCCGATTCAATACGATCGGCGGTGTCACCGATCTGAAACCCCTGAGCGTATTCCAACCACCGGTCAAACTGCGATACGACTACTTCACCGATGACGCCGGTGTACCGCGTGATGTCGCCCCGATGCCTGGATCCGGCCCGACTTGGCTGATGGGCAATGCGTGCTTAAAAGACCGCGAGGGCAACGACCGAATCGTTTCGACGTATTCGAAAATCCGACCGCCGCTCGAAGAGTACGAAGTCGGGCTATGTGTCTGGAACGATTCGACCAACGAATTTGAGCGCACCAAAGTGCTGTGGGAGAAAACGGAAGATCAACGCCGCCCGCAGCCGACCCCGCAAGGTCATGCGGTTGCATGGCAAGACGAAGAAGGCAAATCTTGGATGCTGTTCGGCGATCCGCTTCCGACGCTTCGTTGTCCGGCCACCTTCGAATCCTGGCTCGACCCGACGACTTGGGAGGTTCTTCAACCGCAGCGATCGATTCCGACAAAAGACAACCAAGACTCGATTCGCCCACACCGTGGCGCGATCGCTTGGAATTCCTATCGCGACAAATGGATCACCGTGTTCACGCAGTTTGGCGGAGACAGTTCGCAACTGGGAGAGCTCTGGTACGCCGAAGCGGATTCGCCGCTCGGGCCGTGGAAAGACGCCATCAAAGTCGTCACGCACAATCGCTACACCTTTTACAACCCGCAGGTGCATCCAGAGTTCACCGAAGACGGGTCTCCGCTGCTGCTATTTGAAGCGACGTATACCTACACATTTTCCAGCACCACTGATCCGACACCCCGTCACGATTACAACCAAGTCCTCTACCGCTTGGACTTGGACGAACTTGTCGCCGATCATCAATTCGACGCGAAGCCGTAATCAGTTCATGCTCGGTTCGCTGAGTACATCTTGGTTCGCATCGCTGTTTGCAAGGTAGGCTTCTGCGGTGCCGGGATGGGCTCTGGATAAGACGTCAGCCCCTCACCGGCCTGCACGCAGTTTCGTTTCTGACCGGTGTCTGGCTATGCAATTCTTTTCTTGTGCTACACGTTCGCGTCTTCTTTTGATGATTGTCGCGATCGCTTCATTCGCTTTCCCAACGATCGAGTCGTATGGGCAATCACCGGGACGTCGCGCGGCAAGAAGGCCTGAGCAAAGCCAACCGGACCTGCCCAGCGACCCACAACTGCTTAGCCTCCACCGCGACTTTATTGTCAAAGCGGAAAAGCTTGCCTACGAATACGAACGCAAAAAGCAGTTCGATAAAGCTCGCGATGTTTTTGAAGCGATGGTGAGGTTGGTCCCACAACACACCGAAGCCGAAGCGGGCCTAAACCGCATCATGCAGATGCAAAAGATGCAAGACCGCAAAGTGATCGAGGTCGATGCGAAGTCGGGATGGCAGGACAGCGGCGTCGTGTTGCAACAAGACATGCCCGTCCACATTGAAGTCCGCGGGACCTGGAAAGTCGTCATGGAGACGGACTATCAAGGAATTCAAATCCCAGACAAGCTGCAACCGAAAGACTCTCGGATCAAACTCGGCACACTCATCGGCCTGATCGCGAGCTCGCCCGCCGAGCTCGAAACCGCCAAGCCGTTTCCGATCAAGCCGGGTGAAGACTTTGTCAATAAACAGACAGGGCGGTTGTATCTACGCATGTTTGACATCGACCCGTCGGATAACGACGGAAAGATCTATGTCGGCGTTCAGAGCACGTTTGCCAACTAGCGATCGCTCACGTCAACACACACAATTTCTTTGTCGTTGCGAATAAACAGCTTGCCATCATCAACGGCAGGTGCACTCCAAACGACGCGGCGTCCGAAAGCAACCCCGGTCGGTTCAATGACGTGCGCCCGGTCAATTTCGTTGTATCCATCGGCCGTCATCTCGGCGATCACTAAATCACCGAGTTCAGTGAACATCAAGTAACGATCATCACCCTTGGGTGCCATAATGAATGCGGTCGCCGATTGGATCGGACGTTCGGCGATCGGCTGGCCGGTTTCCCAAAGTCGGTCTCCCGATGGCAACTCGACGCCCATCAACGTTCCCTTTTGGTCAAACCCGTACAGCATGTTTCCGTCAAGGATCGGCTGTACGTTGACTGGAGAAATGGCATGCCTATTTTCGTCTTGCCAAACGACCGTCATCGCAGGTTTGTCATCGGCAAGTTCCAGCAGCAGGTTCTTGTTGGAGTAGCCGCCAATGTACAAGTACGTTTTGCCATCGATGGTTGTCGTCACCGGTGACATGATGATCGAACCGTTGGTCGCTTCATACGGTGTCGTCCAGTAAACCTTGCCAGTCTCGGGATCCAAACAGTTGACCGCGTCGGCTCCAGCGGTGATCAATTGACGCGTCCCACCGGCGTTGATAATCGTCGGGGGAACGTAGCCTTGCTCCGAGGCCGTGCCCTGACGCCAAATCTCTTCGCCAGTGCGTTTGTTGAACGCGACCACGTGTGAACCGGTACCGCCAACGACACAAATCAATTTGTCGCCATCGATCAGTGGATGACTTGCATAGCCCCACAAAGCGACCTTCGTGGAATATTCCTTCGGCAGATCTTTGCTCCAGACGATCGATCCGTCTTGAGTTTGGAAACAGATCAGTTGCCCTTCGGCACCCAACGTGATCACGGTGTCGCCATCGACAATTGGCGTGCAGCGCGGCCCCGCCGGGTACGAGATCGAGTAGGAAACGGGGTAGGCGTGGCTCCACAATTCCTTGCCAGTGCTCGCATCAAGACAGCGCACTCGTTCGCGGCCGGTCAGCTTGGCTCGCTCAAAATTCGCAACCGTGCTGTCTTGGTTGGATTCATAGTCGGTCAAGTAAACCCGACCGCCAGCAACCGCCGGTCCCGAATATCCGCCAGCGGTGGGCGTTTTCCAAACCACTTCCGGCGCTTTGGCGGTGAAATCGGCTGGCAGTTTCAAATCACTAGGGCGATTGTCACGGTTCGGCCCCATCCAACCCGGCCACTCAGCCGAGGACGTGCCGGCCGGAGTGAGCAACAAAAGGGCAGCGAGGGGCTGACGAAGACTTCGAAGCCGCATGTGTATTGTCCCGAAAAAAGATGAGTTGATATCAAAGCGGGACATGACTTACGCACGCCCCACGCACGACTCGCCCAAGACGTATTGACGCCGCGAACCAGTCACAACCAGCGGAAATCATACCCCCATTTCAGGCAGCCTGAGCCGCAACAACATCGATGTTGATGGATGGGCGAGGACGATTCTGACGAATAACGAGGACGAACGGATCCGCTTGCGGCAGGTACTTCGCTAAAACCCCCGCCTTACGCAATAAATCGCGTGCATTGCAATTTTTCGCATAGACGAAAGAAACCGATTCGACCAACTTCACGTGACTAGCTAGAATGCGACCGCAGGAGCGCCAGGGTTTTGTATGCGGGAATGCTTTGAAGCGGCCCGAATGGGACCTCAAAGCTCTCTCTCATCTAGGATTTTTCAACTTCGTTCGACCGATATTCCGTCTGTGCTTCTCAAACGTTCTTCCGATACGCAGGCCGAAAAGACGACCGGAATTGATCCGAAACAGGTCGTCGAGATGGGCAGCGGGGACCAAACCGTTCTGTTCCTGCATGGCTTATTCGGATCGCCAAAGCACTGGCAAGATGTGATGGAGCGACTGGCGAGTCGCTACCGTGTGATCGCTCCCCAATTGCCTGTCGATTACCAGCCCGGTCGCCGCAAACACGGAATCAGTGCGATCGCGGACTTGAGCAATCAAGTTCGCCAAATGATCGACGCGATGCAGATCGAGCCCTTTGTCCTGTGCGGAAATTCACTTGGCGGTCTGGTGGCAATTGACCTGTGTGCCAGCCAAAACGATTATGCCAAGGGCTTGGTGCTCGCCGGTAGCGCGGGTCTTTTCGAGCGGAGCCCGATCGGCGGCATGCGTCCACGACCGTCACGCGAGTACATTCGCAAAACGGTTGGCGATATCGTTTTTCGCCAGGAACTCGTCACCGACGAGTTGATTGACGAGTGGTACAAGTCGGTGACCGATCGTGACTACGTGCGATTCATTTTGCGAGTGTCGCGTGCGACACGTGATCGGACGGTCGAAAAAGAACTGTCAAAACTAGACCTCCCAACGATGATCATCTGGGGTCACCAAGATACGATCACGCCGCCATCGACGGGGCGTGAATTTCAACGTCGTATCAAAGGCTCGCGGTTGGAATTTATCGATGACTGCGGACACGCGCCAAACTGGGAACGCCCCGAGGCCTTTGCGGACCTGTTGGAAGAGTTCTTGCCAACCTGCTTCGACGAATAATCGATTTGTCCCACTCTGATCACGCTGACCCGACTGGCGACCATCCTTCCGGAGCCGCACCGACGCCCGAAGAAGTCGATCGGCCTGCCGTTGTTGAACGGACAAAAACGTCGGTATCGATCCTGCTGATCGCCGCAATCTTTGCACCGTTGGTGGTGTTCGCGGCGATCAAGGCGCTGCGTAGTACATCCAACGATCCACGCCAGTGGCTGCCGAAGTCTTTTGCAGCAACCGAAACTTACGACTGGTTCGGCGAGCAGTTCGGCACCGACGAAATTGCCGTGGTCAGTTGGCCAGGCTGTGATTTGGATGACCCACGCGCCACGGAATTGGCCGAGTCATTGGCCGCGACCAAATACTTTCAATCGGTTCGCACGGGCCAATCCACCGTCGAGCGATTAATGAGTTCGCCGTTAAGCCTGTCGCGTGAAGCCGCGATCAATCGCTTGACGGGGTCCCTGATCGGGGCAGACCACCTCTCGACCTGTTTAATCCTGACGACCTCCCCCGACGGCCAAGACGACCGTACCGGTGCGGTTGCCGAAATCGAAAAGCAAGCCGCAGAACTCGTCGGGATCCCTGCGGACGAACTCAAGCTTGCCGGCCCCACCGTCGACGCCGCAATGATCGATGCCGAAAGCCGCAAGCTGCTCTTTAGCTTGGCGGGCCTGTCTGCAATCGTTTCGTTTTGTGTCGCGTCATTTCGTCTGCAAAGTATCCAGTTGGCGATCGCCGTTTTGGTCACAGCGATCTACTGCACCGGCATGTCGCTCGGCGTGTTGTATGTCACCGGCAGCCGTATGAATCTGTTGATGACGATGCTGCCACCGCTGATCTATGTCTTGACGGTCTCGTCGGCGGTCCACTTGGCGAACTACTATCGCGACGCACTCGAAGACAACCCCGAAGGCATCTCACCCGTTCGCTTGGCCGTCTCGCACGGCTGGGTTCCATGTTCGCTCGCCGCACTGACGACGGCAATCGGATTGATCTCGTTGATCTTCAGCAAGATCGAACCGATTCAAGAGTTCGGTTTGTTCTCGTCGATCGGCGTCGTGCTGAGCGTGATCAGTCTATTCGTATTGTTGCCAGCGGCACTGCGTGTTTTTCCGCCGCGTATCCGTAGCAAGCCTGTTGTCGAACAATCGCGGTTGGCGCGTCGCTTTGCCGATTTCATCATCGGGCGACACGCTTGGCTGGCGATTGGGTGCATCGCGGTGATGGCGGTTTGTGGCTCACGAATTCCGTCCATCCAATCGACCGTACGGCTGCAAGATCGATTCTTGCCGGACAGCGACGTGATCAACGATTACCGTTGGTTGGAAGAACATGTCGGCCCGATGGTGCCGCTGGAAGTGGTTGTGCACTTCGACAAGTCGGACGCCCGTGATCGGGTGGAGCAAATCAAATTGGTTGCCAAAGTCCAATCACAAATTGCCAAGATTGGCGACTACGTGGCCACGATGTCGGCATTCAACTTCAGCCCCGCTTTGCCGCGCGGTCACACGGTCCGCGATATCGTCGTTCGCAAAGTCATCAACGGTAAATCGATCCATGATCAATTGACCGAGACGCGGTACTTGCGCGAAACGGATCAAGAAATCCTGTGGCGAATCTCGGTACGAGCCGACGCGATCGGGAACCTTGATTATGGGTTGTTGGCCGAGCGGATCGAGAAAACGGTATCGCCGACCCTGGACGAGCAGAACATCAAAGGGACTTTCACGGGTGTGATCCCGTTGATTTATAAAGCCCAGCGGCAACTGCTGATGGACTTGTTCCGCAGCTTTCTGGTCGCGTTCGGAATCATCGCGTTTGTGTTGCTGTTCGTGCTGCGCAGTATTGGCGCGACCTGCTTGACGATGCTGCCCAATATCTTTCCGGCAGTGATCGTGTTTGGCGGCGTGCAGTGGTGCGGCATCCCGGTGCAAATCGGTTCGGTGATGACGGCCAGTGCGGCGCTGGGAATCGCGGTGGACGACACCGTTCACCTGCTGACTTGGTTTCGTCGTGGCATCGACGAAGGTCTGTCTCGGCACGACGCGATTCGTGACGCATTCAGCCGATGCTCTGGCGCGATGGTGCATACGACGTTGATCTGTTCGTCAGGCCTGATCGTGTTCGCACTCAGCACCTTTGTGCCAGTGCTGCACTTCGCGTACTTGATGGTCCTGCTGTTGCTATCCGCCTTGGTCGGCGACCTAATCTTGCTGCCCGCAATTCTTGCCGGGCCACTGGGCAGGTTCTTCGAAAAACGTTCTGACGATGCGAAGTAGCGGCTACGCGGCGAGGCTTCTTCGAACGCCTGCTGCCGAATCGATGCAGCGATAGAGTTCTTCGCGGATGGCTCGTTCGCGCGGATCATCGAAGATTCGGAAGCTCATCGTGTTGGTCAAGTAAGCGAACGAAAGTTGCTTCGACGGGTCTGCCATCCCGAAGCAACCGCCGGCGCCAGGACAGCCAAAGGCGGCTTCATCGCTTCCGAATTGGAACCCATCACTGGGTTTTGAAAATCCAAACCCGTACGCGACATCAAGCTTTAACACCGCATCGCGAGAACCGCGAATGGGCAGCTCAGCCGGGCGGCAGAGTTCGGCAAAGGTGTTGTCGGATAGGCCCAATGCTTCGCCACCTCGCGCCAACGCGTCGTAGATCTTGGCCACCGCGCGGGCTTGGCCAAAGCCGCCAGCCGATGGGATTTCGACGCGGCGAAACTCGGGTTCGGCCAGCGCTGCGGGGTCACCGAGGTGCATGAACTTCACGGACCGCGCCGTCAGTGATCGTGGCCAGATGCCGGCCATGATCATTCCCGGCGGCAATTCGTTCAGGTGGGCGAGGGCACGGATCTTGTGATAGCCGTGTGTTTGGCTGATCTGATCGGCAGGGATCGAATCGGGCAGCCCAATATAAAACGGTGCGTCGAGCGGCTCGGCGATTTCGTCACGAAAGAACTGCCCCAGCGATCGGCCGTGCGGGTCGGTGCGGCGGATCAGTTCGTTTTGGTACCAACCCAGCGTGAACGTGTGATAGCCGTGCCGATTTCCGGGGGTCCAAAGAGGCTCTTGGTTGGCCAGCAACTCGCCGAGTAAGTCTTGGTTGGCGAGGTCTTGCGGGGTGATCGAGTTGTCGATCGTGATCAGGCCGGCTTGGTGTGCCAGCAGCTGCCGGATCGTGATCGCTTGTTTGCCACGGCATCCGAATTCGGGCCAGTACTCGGCGACGGGCGCGTCCAATTCGAAATAGCCCCGTCCGTGGGCAACTGCCATGGCGGCCGCGGCCATCCCTTTCGTCACCGAGAAGACGAGCGAAAGCGTGTCTTCGTTCCATGGCATACCGCTTCGATGACATCGGGTGCCGGCCCACAAGTCGACGACTTTTTCGCCGCGATGATAGATCGCACAGGCGGCTCCGCGTTCACCACGCGAGCGAAAATTTTCTGCGAACGCTTCGGCGACCGGTTCGAAACCGGATGCAACGTGGCCGCTGAGGACCAGGGTATCGGATGAGATCGTTCGCATGGCTCGTATTACTCTCGGCTGTTTTCCGTCATTGAACTCATTCGTCGCTGTCAATGCCCAATCGTGAATCTGACCTTGTTTTTTTAATCGTAGAAGAACTATATCGAATATGGCAATCGGAAAACCGACTCTACATCTAGTCGTCTTCGATCGAAGCGGTCTTCTCTTTTCTTCCCACCGGTAGACTGTGTTATGCGTTCTTTTGCTCGATCATCACGCGTCGCCGTCGTGTTGATGACTCTTTTCGGCTGGACCTCCCTCTTGGTCGCCGATCCCCCCGCCGTCAGCCACTCGCACGAGTTGGACGCGACCCCCGTCAGTTTTCGCAAGGCCGATTTGGATCTTCGAACTCATCCGATCGATCCGGCATTGCGATTGGCCGAAGAAAGCCTGAGGCACGTTCGGGCCAACGTCAACGATTACACAGCACTTTTCGCCAAACGATGCCGCGTTGACGGGAACTTGCCACCCCTGCAATTCGCGCACCTGAAAATCAAAAATCGCAAAGTTGATTCGGGTCAGATGCTGGCGCCGATGAGCGTTTACCTGGATTATCTAAAACCCAGCTCAGTCAAAGGCCGCGAAGTTATCTGGGTTGAGAACGAAAACGAAGGAAAAATCGTGGTCCATCAGGGCGGATTGGCTGGCCTGCTGACGCTTCACCTGGATCCCGAAGGTTCCCTGGCGATGCGCGGCCAGCGGTATTCGATCCGCTCGATCGGCATCGAGAATCTGCTCGAACAAATCATTGGCGTCGCCAAAGAAGACCGTTTGCACGGTGAGTGCTTTGTGGAAATCGATCCCGCCGCTCAACTGGGTAACCACCAGTGCACCCGCGTCACAATCACTCACCCCGAACCGCGAGATCACTTTCGATTTCACCAAGCGGTCGTGTTGTTCGATAACGACTTGAACATCCCGATTCGGTACTGTGCTTGGACTTGGCCGACGACGCCAGGCGGCAAACCGGTGCTGGACGAGGAGTACAACTACTTGCGAGTGGAAGTGAATACCGGGTTATCCGCAATCGATTTCGACCCCGCAAACCCCGACTATCGCTACGCCGATTAGCCCGGTCGAACGCTGCACGCTGGAGTCTAGGCTTTAGCCGATTTTTCTCTCCTCACACTCGTTACAAGGCTCCGGCCTTGTGACGTACTGGATGCAGGCTCTGCCTGCCGCAGACTGGGGCGGATGCATGGTCAGGCGGGAGCCTGAAAGACATCGTGTGACGAGGCGGGAGCCTCGTCACAAGGCTTCCCTAGGTCTCGGCGACTTCGCTTTCCCAGGGGTCGACCCAATCTTGCCAGTGGTCGAGATAGGCTTCGTACGCTTTGCAGTCGCAGGCCGCGTCTTCGATCCACTTCTTCGTTGATGCAACCAGTTCGACTTCGCGCTCCAGCGTCAGCTTGCCGTGCAGCACCATCGCGCGAAGGAACACAAAGTAGGTGTCCAACACATCGCAGCGACAATAATCGCTGATTCCGACCAAGTCGCCGTCATCGTATTGCTGCTGCACCTGATCGCCGGTCACCGACATCTTTCCAGGCTTGGCCAGCATTTTGGTTGCGAGGTTCAGCCCGCCATTAAAGCGAACGGCGCTAAAGTTGGTCAGCAAGTCCTGCAGGTCCAAGTGCGAATCGACGCTGTAGCGATTGCGGGGCGAACGATACCCTTCGTTGGAGAACCAAGCGGGGATCGAAATGCCGTATCGGAACGCGGCGAGCTCCATCAACGGCAGGTCAAACGAACGCCCGTTGAACGTCACCCATTGCGGTCGCTTGTAAACTTCCCAGCCTTTCCAGAAGTGTGCGGTGATCACGTGGCTGCGGAAGGTCGGTTCGTCCAGTGACACCACGTCGATCAAACCGAAGTTGCGATCGACTTTGGCAATCACCACCGAGATCGGAACTTGGAAGGTGTGCGGAATGAATGTCGTTCCCTTTTCTTCCATCAATTCGTCTTGGTATCGCTTGATCGCGTCACTCGGTGACAGCGATTCGCCCGGATAACGGACTTTGGCAATCAGGTTGCCATCGGCGATACTTTCGCAATCGAATACTAAATGGGAAACTTCTTCAGGCATCCAAATCCACCGAGTCCTTCGCCGGAATCACGTTATTTGACCAAGGTTTGTCCATTGCCATCATATCCGCGTCCCGTGCATAAGATAGGCGGGCAGCGTTTTTGGCTTGACTCGCCATTGTGCCGCATCCCAGTGCTCCCGACCAGCAAAACACTTGGCTTCGGCCAGCAAACATCCCCTGACCTGTGCAAATCACCATGATCCAAATCAATCGTCAGCGACTCTTGGAACGCTTTCTGAAATACGTCCAGGTGGGGACCACCGCGAACCCCAAGAGCGATCAGTACCCCAGCACCGAATGCCAGCGTGACCTGGGCAAGATCCTGGCCCAAGAGTTGGTTGACATGGGTGCGAGTGACGTTCGCCAAGACGAACACGGTTTGGTTTATGCGACGATCCCGTCGAACGTCAAAGCGGACCACGCGCCCGTCGTCGCACTGCTGGCCCATGTTGACACCTCGCCTGACGCACCTGGTCATTCGGTTCGTCCGCAGGTCATCGAGTCCTATCCTGGTGGCAACATTCCACTTGAAAGCGGCGAGGTAATCACTCCCGATGCGTGCCCGGATTTGAAAGAGTTGGTTGGCAAGACGCTGATCACCACCGACGGCACGACGCTGCTTGGCGGCGATGACAAAGCCGGCGTCGCGATCATCGCCGAACTAGCCCAAACGCTGCTCGAAAATCCACAACTGTTGCACGGTGATTTGAAAGTCGTCTTTACTTGCGATGAGGAGATCGGACACGGGACCGACAAGATCGACTTGCAAGCTCTTGCCGCCGATGTCGCGTACACGCTTGACGGTGGTGGCGAAGGCATCATCGACGTCGAAACGTTTTCGGCGGATGGTGCGACGGTCAAATTCATCGGCGACAGCATTCACCCCGCGATCGCCAAAGACCGCATGATCAATGCACTGCGAGGCGCGGCAGATTTTATCGCCGCATTGCCGCGGGAAACCGACACGCCCGAGACGACCGCCGGTCGACAAGGCTTTATCCATGCCAATACGATCGTCGGTCAAGTCGCCGAAGTCACCGTGGATTTGATTCTGCGTTCGTTCGATACCGATGACTTGGGCGGATACGCTGATCAGCTTCGTAAAATCGCTGCCCAAGTTGAAAGCGACTGGCCGGGATTAAAAGTTGTCGTCGAAGTCCGCAAACAATATCGCAACTTGGGCGAAGGCTTGGCCAACCTTCCACAATCGATCGATCTCGCCGTCAAAGCGTTCAAGAATCTAGGTCGACCCTTCAAAAAGGAAATCATCCGTGGCGGGACCGACGGCAGCGTACTGACCGAAAAAGGCTTGCCAACACCCAACCTATCCAGCGGACAACACAACATCCACAGCGTTCGTGAATTCGCTTGCTTGGACGAAATGGTCGCCGCCACCGAACACTTGGTCGAACTGTTGAAACTGTGGTCCGACGAGCGACTGTAGTTGTCAACGCAACCGCTGCTCTGGCAAACAACCTTTCCTCTCATCTGATCACGCTTTGAATCCCTGCACGACTGCAGGTTGCTACCGACACGCGCCATGAAAGTTCGTACCTCGCCGCCAGCCAAGCTGAACCTGTTCCTCGAGATCCCTGCCAAGCGAAACGACGGTTATCACGAAATCGACACTGTGATGACAGCAATCGATTTGCGTGATGAGCTGACGGTGGAGTCGATTCCTGAACCCGTCATCGAACTGAGTGCAAGTTGGTTGCCTTCATTCGAAGACGTTGCTGGTGAGTTGGGTTTGGAACCGAATGGGGAAGCCGCACAGCAATTGCTTGGAATCCCAACCGACGATCGCAATTTAGTCGTTCGTGCTTTGGAAGCATTTCGACGCCAGTTCGCCATCGAAGGTGGATTTCGTGTTCAACTCAAGAAACGGATCCCGGCGGGCGCTGGCATGGGGGGCGCAAGTAGCGACGCGGCGCACGCGATCAGTTGTGCTGCCGCGATTCATGGCAAAGCCGACGAACACGCGGTGTTGCATGAGCTTGCCGCATCAATCGGAAGCGACGTACCGTTTTTCTTGCCATTGGCTGCGGATGCACTGCCTGAGCCGGCGGTGTGGGCGTGTCATGCGTCGGGGCGTGGTGAGATCCTTCGGCCGGTTAACATGCGCACAGATCTCCACTTTGTCGTCGGCTATCCCTGTGCGAGCCTACCGACAATTGATGTTTATCGCAGGCTTCGAGTACCGCAACAGCCGATGACATCCACAGGGTTAATCGCTGCGCTGGACCACGGTCAAGTTGATGGATTATCAACCACGATGATGAATCGGCTGAGTGAACCGGCGTTAGAAATTCTGCCCGAGCTGAGTGAATTGTTGGAATCACTGTGGCAATCTGGACTCCAACCGTGTCAACTAACCGGTAGCGGGTCGGCATGTTTCGGGATAGCGCGTGATGCAGAGCACGCACAACAGGCTTTCGAACAGCTTCGAGCGATTCATTCAGCACCGACCTTATGGCGAGCAACACGGAGTGTTTCTGCGGCCGCATCAATTGAGTTCGATCCGAGTTAAAGCGCCGACATCAGAGAGGGAGTGAAGATTGTGGAAATCACGGAGATCCGAATCAAACTCATGGAGTCATCCGAAGATCGACTGCGTGCGTTTTGTTCCATCACCATCGATGGATGCTTTGTCGTTCGCGACTTGAAAATCATCGATGGCTCGAACGGCCCTTTCGTCGCCATGCCCAGCCGCAAGTTGACCGGTCATTGTGATCGATGTCATCAAAAGAATCACTTGCGTGCCAACTATTGCAATCATTGCGGTGCGAAGCTTTCGTTTGACAGCGACGGTGCGCTCGATTCACCACAAAAGCTGTATGCCGATGTGGCCCATCCGATTAACAGCGGTTGTCGCGAACTGATCCAAGACGCGGTGATCGAAGAGTTCGAAATTGAACTCAGCCGATACAACCAACCCGGGTATCGGTCGCGCTACGACGATGATTTCGGTGACGCCGGCGAAGATGTCGAAACCGCGTTCATCGACCAAGCTCACAAATCGCCGAACGCGCCCAAGCAACGCACCGAAGAACCAAAACTGGACAAGCAAGTCGCCAATCCCGCCAGCGACGACAACGACCAGTTCGGAGCCGGCATTTTCTAGCCCGCTGGAGTCTAGGCTTTAGCCGATTTTTCTCTCGGGTCTCCCGCCACCCAACAACCTCGAAACCACTCAACCGCTCGCTATCGCGAATGCGGCTGATTGGGGCATCCGCGCTGGAGTCTAGGCTTTAGCCGATCTTTCCCTCCCCACCCCCATCTAAATCACCCACACCCACACGAAAGTCTGGACGTCACGGCGCCCTCCTGCTAAAAGCTCGTCCGGGGTTTGACGGCCTGCTGATTTTCAAATTCGTTCTCTCCCAAGGGCGCTTTCTGCTCCGCGAAAGCAGTAGAAGAAAACGCTACTTTCGCGGAACGAAAGACGACACTCGAAAATCAACCAGCCGTTCACCCTAATGACTTGATTGCTAGCAACAACGCCCACAGTGACCATGGATGGCTCGGTGACCAGCCCCTTCGCACGTGTACTTCGTCTCGCCGTCCGCCGCTGGTGGGCCCTGATCGGGATCGTCCTTTCTTCACTGGCGATCGCGGTGTTGTGGAGCGCGAACATCAGCGCGGTCTTGCCGATGGTCGACATCGTCTTTGCCGGCAAATCGGTCGCCCAGTATGTCGACGAAACGATTGAGACGAACGAACAGCGGGCCGTCGAAATCCGCGAATTGTTGGCAACGGACAGTCACGAATCGCCAAGCGAACTGCAAACGGAATTGGAACGCGCGACCTCTCGCGCGGAGTGGTATGCGTTGGCGAAACCGTATGTCGACGCGTACGCACCACGAACCGCATTCGGGACGTTGTTGGCGATTCTGACGTTCTTGGTGGTGGGAACGGCACTGAAGTTGATCGCGCTGGTCGCCAACATGATGTGGGTTCAATACGTCGCCGGTCGGACTTCGATCGACCTCCGTGAACTGTTCTTTCGCAAAGCACTCCACCTGGACTTAGATAACTTTGGCGAGAACGGTTCGGCGGATTTGACCGCTCGCCTGACCAATGACGTTTCGCTGGTCAACAACGGTGTCGCGACGTTGCTCGGCAAGATGACACGTGAGCCGCTGAAGATGATCGCATGCTTGTGCGGCGCCGCGATCGTGTGCTCACGCTTGCTGTTGTTGGTGATGATCGTGATGCCGATTCTGGCCATCGTGATGTCGAAGCTCAGCCGCGCGATCCGCCGCGCCAGCCGCCGGGCGATGGAAGAGATGAGTCAACTTTATGGCATGCTGAACGATTCGTTCTCGGGGATCCGCTTGATCAAAGCGTCGAACACCCAGGCGTTCGAACGCGCCCGCCTGCGCCGTGGCAGCCTCGCGTATTACTACCGCAGCATGAAGATGGAGTTTTACAACACGCTGGCACGTGGCACGACCGAGATGATGGGGATCACCACGGTCTCGCTTGCGATCTTGGCCGGTGGCTATCTCGTACTGACCAAACAAACGCATCTGTTCGGGCTGCGGATCACCACCGAACCGCTTCAACAAGGCGAAGTGTTCTTGTTCTTTAGCTTCCTGATCGGTGCGTCCGATCCGGCTCGCAAGCTGGCCGACGTATGGAGCGGCTTGCAACGTGGCATCGCCGCATCCAATCGTGTGATGGAAATCATCGACCAGGACGTACGCGTGCAAGATCCCGTGTCGGCAAAGACGGTCGCACGCCCCCACTCGCACATCCGCTTCGACGACGTCCAGTTCCAATATTCGTCTGGCCCGCAAGTCCTGCGTGGCATCGACCTCACGATTCCACACGGGGAAACCGTCGCGATCGTTGGCCCCAACGGCAGCGGAAAGAGCACGATCATCAGCTTGCTGTGCCGATTTGATGATCCACAATCAGGACAGGTGTTGCTGAACGACGTCCCGATCAACGAGATGCGTACGCGAGACCTGCGGAAACGGATCGCGCTGGTCACGCAACGCACCGTGATCTTTGAAGACACGATCGAGAACAACATCCGCTACGGTTGCCCGGGCGCAAGTTTGGACGAAGTGATCCACGCCGCCAAGCTTGCCTTTGCCGATGACTTCATTTGCAAGAAGACGCCGGACGGGTACCAAACGCTGCTGGGCGTGGATGGCATGCGTCTGTCCGGTGGGCAGATGCAACGGATCGCACTCGCACGCGCGTTCCTGAGAAATCCTGACATCCTGATCTTGGACGAAGCGACCAGCCAAATCGACTTGGAAAGCGAACAGCTGATCCACGAAGCACTTCGCAAATTCTTGGTCGGCCGCACCGGCGTGATGATCACCCACCGGTCCAGCACCCTCGCGATGGCGGATCGGATCGTGGTGATCGAACAAGGGCGTGTCGCGGCCGCCGGCGATCACGCCCATTTGGTAGACCAAAACCGTTTCTATCGCAGCCTTTGCGGATCCGAAGTCCGCGAGGTCGCTTGATGCTTGCTGCTTAACGACGAGTCGCTTTGCCGTCGATCGTGTTCGAATCGTTGAACGGCTGACGCGCGGGGCTTTCGAAAAAGCTGCTGCGGATTTGCACGTTTTTGAAACCGGCAAAGTATCGCGACAGCACGGTCTTGCGAATGAAGTCACGGCCGACCGGGACCAACAACAGGAATCCGACGGCGTCGGTGATCATCCCCGGCGTCAGCAACAGTGCGGCGGCAAAGACGATCATCAAACCGTCTTGAATCTCACGACTCGGCACCCGGCCTTCGCCCAACGCGTTGTGAAATTTCTGCCACGCCATCAGGCCTTCGCGTTTGGCCAAGTAGGACCCCAGGACGCCTGTCGAAATCACGACCAGGAACGTCGCACCGGCACTGGTCGCGTGAGCCAACTGCAAAAGCAAATACAGCTCTACCAGTGGAACGAAGATAAACAGTAAAAGCAGTCGGAATAACATCTTTGTCCCTCGGGACGGGGTTCAGGCATCTTGTTGGCCGCGGGTGCCATCCTGACAAACGCCCACACGATTCGCTTCAAATTGCGAATTCCGTGCCGAACGCGTTTTTGGGGAGCGAATTCCGTCAAACGACTCGCGATGCCAGGACGGTCATGACTGCTGAAACGCTTCACCTGCCCAACCACCCTGGGGTGCATTGTCACCTCTGGCAACGCCGCAATGGGCCGGACACTTGCCAGATGGGGACCGTCATCGCCCTGCACGGGCTCGGCGATCACGGCGCCAGGTTTGACGACCTCGCCGCTAAGCTGCTCGACGAACGGTGGGCGGTCGCCGCCATCGACTTTCCCGGCCATGGTCGGTCTGCGGGCCGACACGGGGCATGCATCCCTTACGACACGTTGCTGGGCATGGTCGCTGACCTGCGGCAACAGCTTTGTGATCGACTGGGGTGTCAGCGTCACGTCTTGCTGGGGCACAGCATGGGCGGCAACTTGGCAGTCAATTATACGTTACGACAACATGAGTTCGCCGCGGCAGGATTGCCTGACCTGAACGGCTTGGTTCTGCTCGCACCGCTATTCCGACCGCCGCAGCCCCTGGACCGAACTCAACTGTTGGCCGCTTGGATGACCGGCTATTTGGTACCGTGGATTCGGATGGGCCAAACGCCAGACATCACCCAGCTCACCAATGATCCGAACGCCGTCCGGCAGTTTCGAAACGACCCGCTGCAGCACTCGCGCATCTCGCTGTACAACGCAACCCAGCTACTGGCGCAAGGCCGTTTTGCACTCGATCATGCATCTGAATTGACGACGCCGACTATGGTCATCGTCGGCGACCAAGATGCGTTGATCGATCGCACCGCATGCCAGCACTTCGTCATGCGTGCAGGTGAGTTTGCCACATTCGTTGAGTGGCCAAACGCCCTACATGATTTGCTGCATGATGTCGACGGCGACAGAGTTGGCCGGCAGATCGCCGGGTGGATCTCGCGGCGGTGCAGCGGCCAGGGAGCTGCTTCATCGGATGGCATCGGAGATCGCGAATCAAGCGGTTATCATGAAAGGGCAACGATCCCGTTTTCGAGATCGATGATCGCCTAGAGAGACCATTGAAACAGAGTGCCTGTGAAACCATGACCCTTCCCAACGCTGAAACGCTCGCCGCCAAAAAATGCGTCCCTTGTGAAGGTGGCGTTCCGAAGTTGACTGCCGACGAAGCCAACGAGCTGCTTGGCGCATTGGACGCATGGACAATTAACGACGATGGGCTGGCGATTCATCGCAAGCTGAACTGCAAGAACTTCGTCAAGGCGGTCGCGATGATCAACCAAATCGCTGAGGTTGCTGAAAGCGAACAACACCACCCCGACTTGCACCTGACCGGGTACCGACACTTGGAAATCGTGTTGACCACGCACGCGATCGGTGGACTCAGCGAAAACGATTTCATCTTGGCGGCAAGAATTGACCAGCTTCTCAAGGCGAACGACTAATGCCGGCTCGACATCACCTATTGGCACTACTGGCCGAATGCACCGGCGATGAAATTTGGAGCGTCGATCACTGCCGCCAACGGCGCGTCCCTGAAAGCTGGATCGCCGAGATGGCCGACGCGCTCGAGTCAGGCTATCAGACTGACTCCGAAACGATCTACACCGACGACGGCATGGTCAATCAATACCACGGCGTCCGTGACGTGGACTTGGCGATGCGGATCGCGAAAGAACTCAAGCTGCCGATCAACGAAAGCCACTTGGGCGTCTACAGCCGTGCCCGCTTGGTACAAACGATCAAGAACGCCATCGAAGAACTCTAGTCGGTGGCTATGCCGCGTTGCGTTTGCGACGAAGCAAACAGATGCTGCCGATCGAGCAGAACAGGACAAGTGAACTAGGTTCCGGGATCGCTGTCGAACCGAGCGAAATGCGTAGGTTGTCGATCGCAATTGAGTCAGAGTACCGTCCAGGTCCTCCAAGGATTCCAACCGACAAGCTGATGTCAAAACTTTCGCCGTTAGCGACGACCGGGACCTGTTCCATAAAATTCCCCGTCGAAGCGGTCGGAAGGAACAGCGTGTATTCGATCGGTGTCACTTCCCAAGTCGGCGAGACATCTGCTAGCGACGGGGTATCGAAAAAGATTGGATCGGTGTATTCGGATCCAACCGTAAACTCTAGATCGGCATACGATGCGGTGTCCGAATGATTGAACACGATCATGTCGTAGCTGACATTAACGAGATCGACGTCGTATCCGGTGTTGTTTTGAATCGTGAAGATCGGCAATCCTGAGTCGAAGCCTTCACTGTCCAACTGCAAACCCAACGCCACATTCCCGCCGCCGGTTGAATAAGCGTAAACGCCAGTTTCGGTTTCACCGCCGACTCCCATTCCACGTCCAAACAGGCCACTGCCTTCGGTACCTCCGATGGTCGAACTCGCAGACATCATGCTTGAGAAAAAGCTGAATGACCAATGGTTCGAATCCAAGGTTCCCGCACCGCCGCCGGCCGCTAATCCGGTACCTTCAAAGTCTTGAAAATCTTGTTCGTAAACGTCGCCAAGTTGATTGAACACGTAATCGGCTCGCACCGTGTTGCTCATCAACGCCGACGCAATCAGGACGACAAGACTTTGTGAGAATGATCGCAGAACAGTTTGGCACACCGACATGGTTGCTCACTCGCTGTAAGAACGGTTTTCCACTGGTCGCCCCTTAATGCACCGACGTTAAACCCGCCCCTTCGGGCTGTCAACAACCAGCCCCAAATTACGATCACAGAAAACGCCCATGCAACCTTGCGTCGATCGGACTTGGCCACTGCCCAAACAGCCTTGGGTGATGCGTATGAGATGGTCGGAACTATGCTTTGCGCACTGGCCTGCGGAACCGTCCACAGTGGCAAAGTGGCTTCCACCAGGTGTCGAGCTGGACACGTACGAAGGATCGGCTTGGGTCGGCGTTGTGCCGTTCTTGATGTCAGACGTCGCACCAAGGTGTTGTCCCGCTGTTCCCGGCATCAGTCGTTTTCCAGAATTAAACGTTCGCACCTACGTTTCCGTCGGTGGAAAGCCAGGCGTGTGGTTTTTCTCGTTAGATGCCGCCAGCCGATTCGCAGTCCGGCTGGCCCGAACAACGTTTCATCTGCCTTATATGGATGCGAAAATGAACATCCATAACGTTGAAGACGGTGCGATTGAATACCAAAGTCGGCGCACCCATCGGGGCGAAGCCACGGCCAACTTCTCAGCCCGCTATAAAGCGAGAGGCGACTATGCGATCGCATCACCGGGAAGTTTCGAGCACTGGTTGACCGCACGGTATTGCCTTTACAGCGCCAGCCCCGACGGTCGCGTGTACCGTGGCGAAATCAATCATCCGCCTTGGGAACTTGCGCAGGCCGACTACGAACAACACGACAACAGTATGGGACAAGCACTTGGGTTTGACTTCGATCGTGAACCCCATGTGTTGGTCGCCAAGTCGATCGACGTTCGCGCTTGGTTGATCACAGGTTGCCCTCGCGTCGCCACGTCTTAGTTCACTGTTTCATCCATTTCAAATTAGCACCACGATGGAACATCCCGAGATTTGGATCAGTGCGATCGTCGTCGGCTGCGCCGCCGTGATGGCCTACGGATTACTGCTTCCGCCGGTCTCAAAGTCGTTGATCTGGCGAGCGACCGTGACGCCACTTGCTTCGATCATCGGCAGCGGTTTCTTGGTGCTCGGGCCAATCCTTTCACGCGAGTACGGTCAATACGCTCCCCTGGTGATGCTTGCCCTCTGCGCTGTGGCGTACGGATTTGGGTCCGCGATTCGATTCAACATCAGCCACTTTGAATCCTTGCCGGAAGGACAAGCGAACGGCATTCGTACTCTCGAAGCGATTTCGTCGTGGGCACTCGCGCTGGCGTACATCGTTTCGGTCACCTACTACCTGAACCTGCTTGGATCGTTTGCCGTCTCGCTGACCAATGCCAACGAACGAGTTTTTGCCAGACTGGTGACCACGGCGGTGCTGATCTTCATTGGCGTGTTCGGCCTTCGTCACGGACTCAAGCGACTGGAAGACCTCGAAGAAACCGCGGTGACAATCAAGCTTGCGATCATCGCCGGACTACTCATTGGAATGGTCGTTTATCTAGGTCACTTGCTGAACACCAGCGGAACGGTCCACAACCCGGCACAGCCCTTTGGTTCGGCGTCTTTGTTCCTGGTGTTCGGTTTGGTGATCTGTGTCCAAGGATTCGAGACATCTCGCTACCTCGGCAAACAATACGATGCGCCGACGCGGATTCGTACCATGAAACTTGCCCAGTGGATCGCGACCGGCATCTACTTGGTCTACGCGGCGTTGATGGCGTTTTCTTTCGACGCCAGCACGATGGGCACCAGCGAAACGGCGATCATTGACGTCACGCATGTCGTCGCACCGGTGTTGCCAGCGATGTTGGTTGCCGCAGCACTCGCCGCCCAGTTCAGCGCCGCGGTTGCCGACACCGCAGGTTGTGGCGGGTTGATCAGTGAACTGTCTCGGAACCGTGTTCCACAATCGATTGGCTACATTGTTGTCACGATCGGTGGTGTGTTGTTGACCTGGACCGCTGACGTGTTCGAAATCATCGCGTATGCGTCACGTGCCTTCGCGATTTACTATTCGATGCAATCCATTGTCGCCGCGCGACTGGCCGCCAGCCATCAATCGGCATGGGCGTTTCTTTACGGCATCCTTGCGATTCTGGGAATCGTGATCGCCATTTTTGGAATCCCGGCGGGCTAGTGCGACTCAATCATCGCTACAGAGGTCATGGCACTCGATGAACGAAATCAATCCTTACGCGAGCACGCTGTTTGTCGGCGACGATCGAACGGAATTGTCATTCGATGGTGAAATCGAGGCCGCTGACTACATCCGCTTCTCGAATCGGCGCAATTTTGAACGCTCGCTGTGTCTGACATTGGCGGTGCTCCTAGGAACGCTTTCGGCATTCATCGTTGTCGCTATGATCGCTGGCATGATCTTGCGCGGCTGGGATCCGACCTTTGTCACCGTAGCCATCTTGGCGATCGTTCTGGGGGGCGCCGCTTTCTGGGTCTATCGTTACTTCGTCAACCAGACGCAGCGAAGCAAGCGGTTGCTTAAGCGATACCCAGACTTACTCGGCGTCGCGAGAGGATCGATCAATGCAGACGGTTTGACCTTTGATGATGGCGTCCGCCAGCATTGGTTCAGCCCCACGTTCTTACAGAAAGCATACGCTTCGGCGATTGGAATCAAGGTCCCACTTGACGTGAACCCTTATCGCTTTCTCGCTTTGACCGACCGCCTCTTTGACGGCTACGACGAAACGGTGGCGGTGAGAATCAAGCAACTTTGGTCTGATCAAAGTGCGGAAGTAAACGCTGCAGAAGTAAACGCTGCCCTTTGGCAACGGCTCCATCCTGCTCCGACAGATGCGATCACCTTCGCCGGTGAAGTGACCGTCAAGCAGTCGCAACGTATCCGAGAGGTGCTCGTCGCGGCTTGGACCAATTCGATCGGAGGGATCGGTATGGTTGTCGCCGCATTGGTGTCCGGTGCCTTTAACACCTGGGGAAACGTCTTTTTCTTTAGTGTCGGTTCATTTGTCTTGATCTCCGCCGTTATCAGTTGGCGGCAATACTTTTTTGGCAGTTCCACGCAAACCTGGCGTCAATCCGGTTGGATCAGTCCAACCGAACTGGCTGTCATGTGGGGCCCCGCCGGTGTCCGGATGTCGCTTAACGAAGTCACCGTAAGTACCGAATACGAACAGCTGCTGATCTTCACCAACCAAACCGGGGCAACGTACTACCTTGCCCCGGATCATCTCGCCAATCAATTAGATTGGCAACGACTTCGAACCCGCTTTCAAACCGAAGCGGTCGCTTCGTAGGCCGGGAAGTCGGTGTAGCCGTGTGCCCCTGACGAATACCATAGCGACATGTCCGCCATCTTTGCCAATGGCCAATCATTTTCGAATCGCAACGCCAAGTCAGGGTTGCTGATGTAAGGCCGCCCGAACGCGATGAAGTCTGCATCGCCACTGGCAATTGCCTGCTCGGCAGCTTCCTTGGTGTAACCAACATTGCCCATCAAATTGCCAGAAAAGACTTTGCGGAAATCCTTAAGCGTCATCGCCGGACCCAGGTTGTGAAAACCGAAGCCTTTGCCGTCCATCACGTGTAAGTACGCCAGCCCATAAGCATCCAATTGCTGTGCGGTGTAGAGGAATTGCTCCTGGTAGTCGGACGATCCCATATCGTTGAACGCGCCATTGGGAGCCAACCGCACGCCAACTCGATCGGCGGACCAGGCTGACGTCACCGCATCGACGACTTCGCCCAGCAAGCGGTATCGATTTTCGACACTGCCACCATATTGGTCTGTGCGATGGTTGGACTTCGATTGCAGAAACTGATCGAGCAAGTATCCGTTGGCCGAGTGGATCTCGACGCCGTCGAACCCGACCGCCTTGGCACGCTCGGTCGCTTTTCGGTAGTCGTCGACAATACCCGGCAATTCGTCGGTCTCGAGTGCCCGCGGCGTTTCGTACGGTTTTTTACCGTTCGATGTGTGAACCCCATCGCCGTCGATCGCGATTGCCGATGGCGCAACCGGCAGTTCGCCGTGATGAAAATCGCTGTGTGACGATCGGCCTGTATGCCAAAGCTGCATAAAGATTCGGCCGCCGTGCTGGTGTACCGTATCGACAATGCGTTTCCAGCCTGCCTGCATCTCGTCGGTGTAAATCCCTGGTGTGTCCGGCCAACCGATGCCTTGTTCAGAGATCGTTGTCGCTTCACTGATGATCAAGCCTGCCGACGAACGCTGTGCGTAATACTCCGCCATCATTTCGTTCGGCACTCGGCTTTCCCCCGCCCGGGCACGCGTCAAAGGTGCCATCACCACTCGGTTTTTCAGCTCAAGCGAGCCGATCTGCAGAGGACGAAACAATTCGCTGGATTGATTAGGATTATTCATCGTTGAACCGGATTGGATGAGGTGCGTCAGAAGTTATCTGGGTCTACCGAAGCGGATCGCCAGTCTTACACTTCGCCGACAGAAAAGCATTAGCAGTCGTCAACCACCGGCAAGCTCTGCACCGCTTTCGGAATCATCATTTCCGCATTCACCTCCGGCCATTCCGCGGGAATTCGCTCCAGCAAACCATCCCCAAAGACTCGTCGTAATGGAAAGTCATCGCGATTGACGTACCCGATGTGACAGCCACAGGTTGCATTTGGGCAGGTCCGTTCTTTCAACCGAGGCCAGACGTCATCACGGTGAATGTTGCCGATCACTTCATCAACAAAGTGACAGCGGCGCACGTCTCCTTCACCGTCGATCGACAGCGATGAAGTACCCGCCGAGCAAGCTCTGCCGCGACTTGACCAACGCCGGCCATTCCAACGAAAGTACGGGTCAATTGATTCTAAGAACCGCTGTTCTTCGTCGCTGTAGATGATCCCGCTGCTCTTGGGAACGTTGATCCAAAGGTAAACGTGCGAAGGCAGTCGTTTCCTCAATTCCGCAATCGTTTGAAAGTGTTCGCGGAAGCCAACCATACCGACGCTGTATCGGATTCCCAACAGGTCCAGTTTCTGACAACGCGCTAGAAAACGATCGGGATCGGTTTCACTCGAATGATAGGTCGCCCATATCGCCAAGCGTTCAACGTCGCCTCCGCCCAAATCGTCCAGGTGACCGCTCAAATTGGTTTGAATCGCGACTCGCCGGACGTGTGACATCAACGAAAGTCGTACCATCGCCTCGCGGTAATAGCGAAGGATGATCGCTTCGCCCCACGGCGTGAACAGCACTCCGAGCGGTCGATCGCCGCGTTCGACCCAATCGACAAAGCGGTGTAGTTGCTGCCGGTCACGATCCAACTCGGCTTTGGTGTTCCGCGTCTTGGCGAACGGGCAATAACCGCAGGCATAATTGCAGCTCGATAACGAACCGCGATAGAGAAGTCTTGTCGTTGACGGGGCAAATTTCATTGCAGTTCAAATTGCTCCATGCGTGACAACACGGCATCCGAATACAGCCACGGCCCGATCACATCACTATGAGCGAGTCCTTCGGCAGTCAGCATCAAACGCTCGGCTGTCAGCTCAGCAAACCCAGACTCCAGAAGCTGTTCCACTTGTGGCAGCACCAAGCAGACGTCAGCACCGAAAAGCGATGCAAATGCCTGTCGGTCCAAACCGTCGACTTGTAATAACGATCGGATCAGGTATCGCCGCGATTGTTCCTCTGCGTTCAACCAAACACCGTAGTCCGCTAGTGCGAAGTCTTCTGGATCGCGACGATTGAACTTGTCAATGATCTTGCGAATACTCGATCCGCTGACCGCGTATTCGCTGCTGTAGTGCAGTTCCCTGGTGTAGCTTCTCGCTCCCGGTCCCAGCCCGATCATGCCGTCTTCTTGGCAGCAGTGTTGTGTGCCGTAGTCAGTGCCGCTCTTGCGAAACATTCGCATCGAAATCTGTCGGTACCCCGCATCCAACAACAGCTCTCGCCCAAGCCGATACATGTGACGCCGGTTCTCCGCCGGGCTGCGTCCGGTTTTGCCAAGGCCCGTTAGTTTGCGAACATAAAGCGGGTAGAGAAACAGTTCCCCTGGATCGTATTGAAGTGCTTTGCGGACCGTGGCGAACCAATCTGATTCGGTTTGTCCTTGGTTGCCATAGATCAAATCCAAGTTGAACAAGTCGATTCCACTCTGACGGATCAGCTCGATCGAATGCTCGACGGTTTGATGATCTTGAGGTCGCCCGAGCTGATTGAGGTCTCGAGACACGAAGCTTTGCACACCCATACTGATCCGACGGACGCCATGGTCGCGCAAGATGGTCAGCTTGGTTGCATCCACCGTCGCCGGCGAAACTTCGACCGAGAACGGGGCCTCCGATTCGATCGGCCAATCACAACGCATCATCACTAACAAGCGTTCCAGCTCGTCTGCGGTCAAGTAAGTTGGTGTCCCACCGCCAAAGGCAACTTGGACCACACGCTGCGGTTCGACACGCCCCGAAACCACGCGAGATTGCGTCTCGATAGCATCCAACGTTTGTCGAACCAGCTCGCTTGGCGGCTGCGACGCGGTAAACAAGTTGCAAAACCCACAACGCATCTCGCAGAACGGCAGATGCACATACAAGAACAACCGCGATTTGTCCTCGTCCGACCATGCGGTTGGTAAGTCGACCGGATGATCAAACAAACGATACGACGTCTTGTGCGGATAGGCATACGCATAACCCGCATAGTGATCGCCCGCGATTGCGTCGGATAAACGCGTTGTCATTTCACCATTCAAATTCGGCATAGGGCACCTCCCAAATGCAAGGATGGGCCACACGGTGTCCCCAATAACCGTCTTCGCCGTACGCCGTGCCGTGATCGGAAAACGCCATCGCGAACAGGCTGCCGCGACTTTTGAGATGGTCCAGCAGTCGTGGCAATTGGCGATCAATTTCGATCAGCGCCGCTGCGTGACCTTCCACCGTGTCACGTCCATCTTCGGGTGGTTCGGCCGACGCGAAGAACCAATTTGGTTGGTGGATGGCAGAGAAGTTGATGAAACAAAACACTGGCTGGTCGCCCGCTTCGTCAATCGCCCCGATCGCACAATCGACCTGGCAAGCCGCCGAATCTCGACCGACGACACTCATCGCCTCCGTCCAATACGACTGATGAAAGAGCGCTGGCAAAACGCGTCCGAGCGAGTTGCTGGGATTGAAAAATCCCGTGCCCCCGACACAGATCGTTCGATAGCCGATCTCCGCGAGCGCTTCGGGAAGCGTCGCTTGCGGAAACACGAATGTCTCTGGCCCCGTCGTTTCGCTGCCACCAAACTCGGATGCGAACAGCCGTGTGTGCAGTTCGGGTCCTGTCGGTGTTGGCAGGAATCCTGCAAAGAACGCATGGTGCGCCGCATAAGTAAATGTGGCCGGCGAGTGACGACGTTCCCATCCGGTCGCCGGCAAGTAGCGGGCCAGATTTTGGATTTGTCCTTGTTTCCAAAGGTCTTGTGCGACGTCGTAGCGAAGCGTGTCCAACGTCAACATCAACAGATTGCTGCGGCCGACATGGTCTAACATTGAATCGGTTCTCCCGTCGCTTGCAATCGCACTTCAAGCTGCGTTTGCAATTCGCCTGGCCCGGTCACGAGGCAAGCGTTCCACCCCGCGTCGATCGCCCCGTCGACATCGATCGTTGGTTGATCACCAAAGTAGGTGCAACGGGCGACGTCAGTACCGAGCCGGTCCGCTACAAACTCAAATGCACGGCGATCCGGTTTCGCAAAGCCGATTTGTTCCGACACAAAGAAATGGTCCGCAGCGATCACATTTTCCAAACCCAAGGCTTGCCACTTGGCATGTTGCGTTTCAATACCGCCGTTGGTCAGTACCGCAAGGGTGTATCGAGACCGAAGCTTTGAAAGGCAGTCGAGCAGCACGTGATCCCTGTGAATGTGCTGTAGCAAGCCAGCAGTCAATGTTGCTTGGTCCAGACGCAACCCCGTCTGAACTCTAAACGTCTCAAAGAAATACGATCGATCGCCGTATCCGTTTTGGTCGATTCGCTGCAAGTCCGCTTGTGTTTCCGGTTTCAATCCAAAGGTGCGAATCCAATCCGTAAACGCTTGCCGGCGATCGAACAGTGTTTGGTCGAGGTCAAAGACGAGGACGCTGCGAGCCATTAGACAAAAGCCCCCGCATCGATTTGCAGAATCGATGCGTAAACCGTTTTCCCAGAGGCCGTCAAGTTCGGCAAGAAATCACCGAACGCGTTCACTTCGCAAACCAGCGGCGGATTTACTCGTGGCAACAGGATATCAACACCGCTGTACCGTGTTCGTGGGAACTGCGCCGCCGCATGAATCGCAAGCTGACGACAGTCATTCACTCGATCAATGCCCACGGAATCATAAAGCAGTTCCAAGTCACCACGCCGGTTTCCGAGATGCAGATTCGTGATCGGCCAAGGGCTTTGACGCACCACCAAATGATCCGCTTTGCCGTCGATCACAACGATTCGTAAATCAAATCGCTCACCATCCAACCGGGCTTTGCTGACCGCAGCTTCGGCGATCATGCCTTGCGGAATCAAGACACGCAAGATCGCATCGATGTCCGCGGGGTTGGTAAATGAACGCACACGCAACGAATTGAACAGACGGATGTCATCGCCGCAACGATCGATTTCGATTGCCGCGATCAATTGTTGACGTCCACGTTGTGTTCGGTAGCAACAAACCCCAGACGCTGACGAGGCATAGCGTGGTTTGACAAACACACGTCCACCGCAACAATCGGCGAACGATTGAATCGCTTGACCAGCCGCATCGATTTCGGTCGGCAATAGAACGGTTTTGGGACGATAGGGCAGCATCAGTTGATGTGTCGCCCACTTATCGAACATCACCGCAAGATCGCCAGGAACTTGGTCGATGATGACATCATGTTTTGACTCCAACCGTCGACATCTCCAGCACTCAACCATCTCCATGGCACGCACGATGCCTTGGTATTGATGATCGAGCGAAAGGACTTGGCCTCGTTTTGGAAAGACGTCTCCGCCGCCAAGTTCGATCAGGCTTGCGATCGTTTCACAGCGTTGCCCGAAGGAATCGATCCTTACGCGTGCCAGTGGCGGGATCTGTTCCAGACAACGACCTTCGCTCGCGATCAGATCATTCCAGTCAAGACAATTGGGAACTCGCATCCCCAATCCGATCGCCGATCGTTGAAAGTCCTGCACCCGACGACTTTCCGGATCGCCGATCACCCAGCATTCACGGTCGATCCGAGATCTTTTTTCTGCATCCGACTGCATCAAATCATTCACCGACCGCGACAAACCGCCATTCGTCGTCTTGATCCATGTGAGATGGCTTCGACAGATCCATTTTCAAAGGCAGCTTTTTGAGTTCTTTGATGACGTCGTTGGTCATGTAATTGAAGTGCAGGTTGACGTGCTGCAGCGTTCCGTCGGTCGGTAGCGACAGCAGCGCTCGGCCGCCTTCGTCGGTGAGAACACCCAAGGACAGATCGAGCGTCTCGATCCGTTGGATCAATGGACTGTTCACAATCACGGCAGCGATGTCATCGACAAAATCGCAGTTGCGCAGACCTAGGTATTTCAGTTGCGGAAACAAGTCGCCGCTCAAAATCGGCTGCAGATCTTCGACGGAACTGTCACCACCATACTCATCGGTGCCAAGCCACAATTCCAAATGTTCCAGTGCAGGGAACTTGGATCGTCCGATCTGGCGGACGACTTCGGCTCGCAGTCCTCCGGACTCGCAAATCAAACCTCGCAAGTTATCGTGTTTCAGATGTCCAATTTTTAGGTTTTCACCGCCACGTGTGCGCAGCAGTTCGAGATTCGGAAACGCTTTTAGCAGCGGGCCGATATCACTTTGTTGGATCCAAGACATCTCGCATTCTTCGGAGATGATATCGCCCAAGTAAATCGCTTTCAGAGCAGCGAGCCGTTTGCTGTTCTGGCAAAGCAATTCGATCACTTCGCTAGGATCGGTGCCGGTGTCATCACCGGTCCAGTTACCGATCACAATGCCGACCGCTTCACGGGCAGCATCCGTCTCCAAGAAGTGTTTCAAATTGGGGACGCAATCCTGTGAGTCCCAGTCGCTGCGGAAACGGTAGACAGTTTTGCCTCCCGCAGTCGGTTTTTTGTTTGGGTCGTAATCCGCGATGCGTTTGCCGATAAACGTTTTCGCGTTGTGTCCGACATCGTCTTCTTTCAAGATCGATCGGAACGCAAGCACCGGCAGCGCGTCGGCGTCCTCACCTGTCGCGGCCGACGCACTGTCCGCATCGACATAGCCTTTCTTGAGCTTTGCCGAAATCAGTTTGTCATAATCCTTCTTTGCCGCATCGGCATCGGCGAACGTTTTTGTTTTGGATTGGCCGTCCGTTCCCGCACGGCCAAAAGTTACCGTGTGAGAATCACCATTCAGTTCGATCCGCCAAAACTTGTTGGATGTCGAATCCATGAAAACTAACTCGCGGCGATCCATAAACAATTCCTGTTTCTTCGATGCAAGCGTATCGGGGCCGGTGTAACAGGCTGTTGATTCTCAAGCGTCACCTTTCGATCCGCGGGAGTAGCGTTCTCAACCACCGCTTTCACACAGCAGAAAGCGACATCGGGGAGAGTTTATTTGAAAATCAACAGGCCGATAGAACGCGTCAGTTTAGCAGACTGCATGACTGACGTAGCAGTCGTTCAAGACTCAAGGCACAGACTCAAGTTTCGATGACCGGTCGGTATCGCTTTGGGTCATCAAATCCCGCCATCCATGCGGCTGCTTGATGACAGGTTTGCATTTGCGGTGGGACGCGCAAAAAGTATTGTCTGTTCGTTGACGGGCAATTGCAAACCAGACCGACCAGCGGTTCGTCTTCGTCGATATCGATCTTTAGCAATTGACGTTGGCCGCCCGCATCGGTGTCACGATCAAGTTCCTTTGCCTCGACATCGTTGGCGAACTTTAAATAACCCATTCGCTCGATCATGACCCGCCGAAGCTCGGCATTCCGTTCGTCCAAGACTTGCTTCGCAGTGATCTTGTCGGGCTCAAACGCGATCTGGTGCGTGATGGGGACGCTTCGCCACCGAAGCGGTGAATTGGCCAGTGACTTCGGCAACGATTGAATGCCAGAGCCGCCGATGTCGATCCAACCGGAAACCTGCAAGCCTTCGGGCAACGCGTGCAAGTTCACACATCCGCCGAGATCCAATTGGCCGAGCGGCCCCAGCCAACCCGGCAGCTCGCGAATTTCGACGCAGTTCCGCAAGTTGACATTTCCGTTGCGAATCGTCGCTTCCTTTGGCCAGCTCGATAGCCTTGGGCAACCACTCGCATTCAAAAACCAAGTGCTCAGTTGTTCGGGCAAACGGTCAATGAACACACAACCACGCAGACTGAGCGATCCACACGTTAGGCCTTTGGGCAATCGTTGCAGCGAGGTGCAGTTGTCGAGCGTCAGTCTGGACCGAACCTTGAGCGACTTTGGTAACGATTCGATCGGTGTCCCGGACAAGTCCAAATCATTGCACTGCAAGCGACAGGCGATCGAGGACAGTTTCGTTTGCCGCAGGTCAATGCTGCCTTCCACGCAAATCGCCGCCTTCTCCTCGGCGAGCAGATGCTGGCGGGCTTCTTCGGGGGAGAGCGTTTTCATTGCACAATTTCCCTTGCTTAGTCGCGGACGATACGGATTTCTTCAGGCGAATACTCTCGTTGTCGCCAGACACGGTAGTAGCCGGCGTCCAACCGGATCGAATCGTGTTCGTCGTGAACCAAAGTCGCCTGCTTTGCGGTCACATGCAGAAACATTCCCTCGGGCGTTTCGTAAAGTGCTGCCGCACCTGATTCGGCGATGCGGTGACAGTGCCCGGTCAATTCGCCGTGTGCAAGGATCGTGTGCTTGGCTTTGCGACGCGTCTCGGGAATCGCTTTGACGGATTCGACCATGACATCGCCATGACGGTATTGGGCCATGCTTGCATTCCATGTGATTCGAGGGATCAGACCGTTCTGACTCCGCCATGATAGGCCCACTGCGGACGCCTTTGGTCACCCTGCCGAATGTTTCATCAAAATCAAATTGGTCAATCAATTTCGGCAACCACATCGACAAGGCGCTACAATGGAATCCTTCCCCGCCCGAACTCGAATCCTCCCCAACATTCTCCCCACCGGAATTCGCTATGCTTGGCCACCATCACGCTCACGATCGACGTCGGTTTGTCCGCAACACGCTTGCCGCTGCTGCCGGCGGCGCATCGGCGCTCGCATGGCTGCCCAAACTGACCGCGGACGACGTCGCCGTCACGCCCGACCGCGTGCTATTTAATCCCGAGATCGAGCCTCTCGTGCGACTGCTGGAAACGACGCCTCGCGACCGAATCGTCGATCGAGTGTTTAGCGAAATCCATGCCGGACGAAGCTACCAAGACCTACTTGCGGCGTTGCTATTGGCCGGAATCCGCAACGTCCAGCCGCGACCTGCGGTCGGTTTTAAATTTCACAGCGTCTTGGTCGTTCACTCCGCCCACCAAGCTTCTTTGGCCGCGGCCAATGAGCATCGCTGGACGCCGCTGTTATGGAGCATCGATTACTTCAAACGCGCTCAACAGTCCGACGTCGAAGAAGGCGACTGGACGATGGCTGCCGCCCCCACCGGTGATCTGCCCGACCAAGCGAAAGCCCTCGGGGCACTCGACGAAGCGATGGCGAACTGGGATATCGAAGCCGCCGATGCCGCGGCAACCGTCGTTGCCCGCACCGCCACCGCCGGCCAAATCCTGAACCTACTGGCCAAGCACGCCGCACGCGATTATCGCAGCATCGGTCACAAATCCATTTACTTGGCCAACGCGTTTCGGACGCTTGATGTAATCGGTTGGCAACACGCCGAACCAGTCGTCCGGTCGCTTTGCTATGCGATCTTGAATCACACCGGTGACCCCAATCCGGCGAAATCAGATCTGGAGGTTGATCGGGTTGGACGGAGCAATTGGAAACGTGTCGATCAGTTGTCATCGAATTGGTTCGCGACCAAACGCAAGCCTGTCGAGTCGGCGACGCTCGCCAAGGCACTTCGCACCGCATCGCCTGAAGAGGCTTCCCAGACGGTTGTCGAATTGGTCAACTCCGGCACAGATCCGGACAGCATCTATGACGGCGTGATGCTGGCCGCCGCCGAACTGGTCGCCCGCCAAGCGTCTATCGTTCCGCTGCACGCTGTGACAACGTCCAACGCCATGCGCCACTTGTACCGCAGCGTCTATGACGATCGCACCCGGCAGTGGTTGCTGCTGCAAAACGCGGCGTTCATTTCACACTTCCGACAATCGGCCCAGTCACGCGGCAATTTGGCGAGCGCCGACCTGTTAAGCCTCGAAGGCGCCCCTGCCGGCGATGTCAGTCTGGACGGGCTGTTCGCACAAATCGGTGCCAACCCCGAAGCCGCTGCCGCGTCAACGTTTACTTTGGCACAGCAAAACGATTCCGCCCAAGCGCTGATCGCCCGCGCACGCGAGATGGTCTTCCTCAAAGGCAACGACGCCCACGACTACAAGTTCAGCTCCGCCGCACTCGAAGATTACGAACAAATCGCCCCGCAATGGCGAGCCCATTATCTCGCCGGTTGCTCGCATCTGTTGCACGGTGACAAAGCCCCCACGACATCACTAGCTAAGCGAGTCCTGCAACAAGACGTGTAGTCACCGACTAGAGGAATCCGCCATGCGTTGGTCCAGCGTTATGATCCTGCTTTGGGGCTGTCTGTGTTGGGACGCCGAGCATTCTCAATCACAAGACACACCGCCATCTTCGATCACTCTCGAACGCCTGTTGCCGATCCACAAGGAATCGGCCGAGGCGTATTCCTTCGTTCTTGAAGGGCAGCCGAAGACGACGATCAAGCTGCAACCCACACCGGTTTCACAGTGGACCAATACCCGGCGAAACAGCGGTCAACTGGGACATGTGTTCGTTTGGAACGTAGGAAAAGAGCCGGTTGCGATTGCCGCGATTTATTCGTTCCCCTGGCAAGGCGACGCATCACAGCGACGCGTGGTGCACGAGCTGCATGCGTTGGCGCCGACACTGCTGCAGGTAAGCCGCTCCGATAGCGGAACCCTCTGGAATCCACGTTCGCCAGCGACGCGAATCAATCTTTCGGGCATCATCACATCAGCACCAACGGAAAGACGGTTCAATCTGGCGCTACGACAAATCGCGCGTCGATTCGAAGGCTACTGCTTGGAACCGAGCGGCAAGCGTTGGGAACTGCGTCTGCTCCCCACTCCGCTGATGATCTATCCAATCACCCGCGGCGAGCAATCGGGCTTCGGTGCCCTCGTCGGCATGATGGGAGACTTAGGCAACGACCTGGAATGTGGCTTGATTGTCGAAGCGTTGCAAGACTCGTCGACGGCGTGGCAATGGTCATTCTCGCCGATTCGAATGACGGACAAAGAGACTTATTTGCAATTCGACGGCAGCGAGATTTGGAAGAACGTTCGCTCAGTCACCAATACCAGTTGGCGAGACTCGGATGATCTGTACTTTCGGTTCCAAGACAAAACTGTCCCGCTGAACTAAACGATCAATCATCGCAACGTCTCGCCTTGCAAGACACGCACTGGCAATCAGATGTTTGTGTTTACTTCACACGAGTGCCTTTGCCGCTCATGAAGACGATCCACTTTCCGTCTTCACCTTGGATTTGCGACTTCAGCAAGAACTCGTCGTCGGATGTGAATTCATAGATGTCCTGAAAGTTTGCCAGCTTGCCTTCGGCAAAAAAGTTTGGGCCTTTGGCATTCAGCGTCAATGTCGTTTTGTCTTCATCGAGTGACCCTTCGTACTTCCACATGAATGAAGTCGACGAATCGATCCAGGTTCCCACGAACTTTTCTTTGTCGGGATCAAAGCCGACCGTTTGGATCCCAACCATCGGTGCACCCGACATCTCGCCTTTCATTTCGTTGATGACCCAGAATCCGCCCAAGTTCCGCGACGACATCGTCCCTTTGCATTCCATCGCAGGTTGATCCGGCCCCATGTTCGCCGAGCAGTCGGTCGCCCATTGGCCGACGAACTTTTCTAGCCATTGATGTTCAGCAGTCGGTTTTGCGGCAGGAGGCATTTCCTGCGCCATCACGCGTCCGCCTTGGACCGAAAATCCGACGACCAACAATCCGATCGCTACTGCGTGCGCACAAAAGAACTTCATCGTTGATTCCAAAGTTTTAGAAGGAGAGAGCTGTTTGAGTCTGGTCGAACGGAGATTCAACAATTCGACATCGAGCCGAGAATTTTTGATCCCTGTCCGTCGATTTAGGATCTTTTCAAGATCACCCTGCAAAACAGCTGCTCAGTCGCGTGAATTGATCCAACTCGACGAAACTCAATTGTGCAGCGACAACAGCTCAACATCAAGAGAAACGATGGCTACACCCAGAAGGGCCCCGTCCTGATCTACTACAGGCACGCTCGCCTGCACCACGGTTTTGCCGACGGTGTCGTCACGCCGGGAAGCAGAGACGTAAATATCCAGCGATTTCGCCGGCTCTATGAATTTTGCTTCGTTCCCCTGAAACCAATCTGACGTCCAAGAGGTAACCGCCACATTTCCACCGAGCGCGTCGACAACGAACAATTCGGAAATGACACCCTCGGACTCCTCCGCGATCCGACGCAGTTCATTTGCAAGACCGGACCGCAAATGATGATTGCGGAAACGTCGATCCTTTCGTGCCGACCAAACGTATTCAGCATAGTCATAGCTGTTTTGATGCAACTCCACCTCGTCGGGCTTCCAAGCTTTCCACCGATCGCTAAATGGCTGCCACTCCGCACGATCCCTGTTTACCTTTTTCAGCTCGTCGACAAGTGTTTCAGAGGCACGCAGTGCTGGCTCCAGGTGATCTTTCGCGTAATGCTTGGCGATTTGGATCGTTTCTTTCTCACCGATCTCATCAGGCATGTTGATAAACGCATTGTCGCCTCGAACAGGAAGCGACATCACCCAAACGGTTGACAGCGTCAAACAGCCGGCGAAGTAAATAGATTTGCTCATTGCTTAGTCATCATCGTTCAAAGATTGATCAAAGCGGAAATGCCGGACCGCCCGCTGACTTTCGACGCTCTACGATCAACACGCAGTCATGCTTGGCATCAAGTCGTGCTAGTGCCAGTTGCAACGCTGCCAGTTGCAACACTGAAGAGGTCTTCCAAACCGTGGAACCGCAACGCTTCGAATGTTTTGGGTGCCATGCGATCGACCGGGAAGATAAACGAAATGGACGTCCCGACTCCAAGTGTGGACTCGATGGAGAGCTCTCCACCAAGTTTGCGACAACAGGACCGCACCGCCGCCATTCCGACACCACGGCCGCTGATGTCCGTCACGGTTTCACGTGTCGAAAAGCCGTCGAACAACAGCACGTCTATCAGTTCTTGTTCGGTTGTGGCCGGCAGGCTTCTTTCTTTTGCCAATTCCCGAATTCGTTCCCAATTGATGCCGCGGCCATCGTCAGAAAGCTTGATCACAAAATGTTCATCAGAAACGACGGTGCTGATTTCGATCCTCCCTGTTTCAGGCTTCCCAACCTCCAAACGCTCTTCTGGTGATTCCAAACCGTGGTCGATCGCGTTGCGAACGATATGAACGAATGCGGCCCAGAATTCACTCCATTCGTTCGGCGAAATTCGCAAGTCGCCGCCGCTACAATGAACCTCGATCTCGCCTTTGCCCAGACGCTTTGCCAAGGCAACCGCTTGTTCCCGAACTCGCCTCATCCGAGCCTCCGTCGGTTCGAGCTTCCAGGACGCCATTCGCGTCGCAATGTTCTCATGCGGAGCGCGATTCAAAACCGCCACAACCGTTTCGTCATATTCTTTGAACTGGACAACAATGTGATTGTTTTTGTCTCCGATCACACGATCAACATATTGTGTCACACAAGCCCAACAGGAAACCAGCTCCTCCATACTCCCGTCATTTGGGAGTTCGTTGTCTTCATGAATCAATTGTTCGATCCGGTGGCAAACCTGCCCAAGTCGTTCCAATCCAAAGATCGAAGCGTTGCCCTTGAGCGTGTGCAGACGACGGAGAGTCAAGGTGAGATCATCGCCGTCTTCGTATTCCAACTGCTTGACCAAGCTATTCGCTTCATTGAAGAATTCTAGAAAGCCGGTTTTGTCATCGGTAATGCAGCCGACGATCGACATCATTTCCCGCTGCTTCGTTTCCAGATGTTCCTTGTGCACCTGGTTCGAAATATCGGACAAAATCACTGCCAGATGCAACTGGTCCTCGACGTCTCGATACGGCGTACACCGAATCGAGAAAGTCCGCCCGTTGGCTTCAAAACGAGCCGGAATCTGGTCAAGCGTGACCTCAACAGGCATCACCTCCAGAAAGACCTCTTCGAGGGCAAGTTCCAACCAATCGCCGATCGATGGATCAAATCGGCGTACAAAGTCTGGGAAGGTCTCACCCTCGTTGGGAGCTGACAGTTTTCGCTCGACCGCACCCGATCGCTCTTCGCTGATTTTGAGGTCTCGATTGACGGTGAAGAAACCTTCGTCAACCGAATTCAGCAGCGTCTGAATATCTCGATTCCGCTTCGATAGATTTTCCATCGTCACTTGCGACGCCGAGATAGCTTGGTTCATTGCGTTCGCTATTTCGCCAAACTCACCTTCCGATTCGATTTGCAAACGCGCGCTCAAATCACCTTCGGCAACCTGCTTCAACGTCTGCAGGGTCAATCGAACATGCTTCAGAATCCTGCGTGACAACAACAGTCCCAACAGAAGCCCTATCGCCGCCGTTAGCACGTTTCCGATCAGCAAACATTGCTTGGAAAACTGCAGCTCGTGTTCGGCGATGGCGTTCCGCTGCGCGACGCTATCTTGATGGAATGCGATAAACGACTCGACACTCTGATAGACGCGTTCATGCAGCGGAGGAATCTCTTTGGAAAACAACTCAAGTGCATCTTCGGTAGCGAACACCGTGCACTCGTCGAGAAGTTTCCAGATCGGCCGGTGAGTCTCGACCAATTTGGGTGCGCTTTCGGCGATCGCAGCGGCTCGTACTCTTCCCTCCGGTGTAAACGGAATCTCTAAGAGACGCCGCGACGCATTGGTCAGCACATCGCCCTGGCGTCGGGCCTCGGCCAAATGTTGCTCCCGCTCTTCGAGATCAAAAACCGAAGCGGCTTTCAGCGTTTCGACCCCCATTTTCGTCAGGGCGAGCTCTGCTTGAGCCGACGCTTGGGCTGCCGGCAGACTTCTCGACACGATCTCGTCGAGACTGTAGCCAACACGCTCGTATGCGACGATACAAATTAGCGTGGCGGCAACCATCAAAATCACCGGTGTCACCACGATCACCATAATCGCAACGCTCGTTCGTTGCAGCAAACGTCCTGACTGGTTGGAAAGCATATGATTCGGTCCCTTTTAAAATTAGCCAGCGATTGAACCTAGCTCAATCCACTCAGCCAACAGGCCCGACCTTCACGATCGTCGCTTAACCCCGGATCACTGTCCGTAAACCGGCGGTGACAACGATCAGATGTCCAGATTCCGACAAGTCCAAACAACGGCCATCCACTTAGCACAAGCGAAAGGGGTGATCGCTCCATCCCCAAGAAAATCCGTGCTATGAACGATAAAAAGCTGGATGTCTTGATCGAAAGCCGGTCGGTCAAAGAAACGCTGATTCTGCAGAGTTGGAGAAGAAGAGCTGGGGCATCCAACCAGTGGCGATCGATCCACGACGTGCTGATCGGCCAGCCCACTTTATCGACCGACCAGGAACGAATGGTTTGCTAAGACCGGACAACTCAGGGTCCGTATTTTATCCCATGATCAATATCAATCCGGTCCCGCGGTCGCGGGAGCAACTTGAAGTTGGCTTTCATGAGTGGCACCATTCACGATTCACGGTGTCCATTCCTTGGCTTGGCAAATCGACGCAACAGCGGCAGCGACGCCGGCCTCTCCGGGGCGAGCCAGGCCCACTCCAATCGCGATTCTTAACCTAGTTGCAGCCGTACCCGATCGGTGAATGCTGCTTTGACTCCGGAGGAGTCCGTGTCGGTAGCTCGGGGTGGCAACCCCGAGACAGCGACACAAACCACACACCCACCCCGGACGGAGCCGGCGGTGCGAATTCAGCAATTCGCATGCCTTCAGTATGAACTTCGCCGCAACCTGAACGTTAGCCGCGTTGAAACCTCAGACGCTTGATGGATGGCATCATTCGGTGATGAAACGTGCTCGTCGTTCCAAGACAATCGTTGAGCAGCCATCAGAGTGAACTTCTTGCAACAGTGATCGGTTTGAAATATTGCCACGTCAACAGGGGATCGGTCTTCATCATCCAGTCAGCGACTTCCTTCGAAAAACAGGGTAAAGCGGGAAGATCAGGCGACAGAACAAGACTTGATGCCGGTGCAACGTATTCTTCTTCTGGTTCGGGCAGCTGATCGCATGGAACAGCAGCTCCACAGCTGCTGCAGAATCCAGCACGTCGCTTCGTTGCTGACGCGATAGACGCTTCCAGCAGAATCAACCAGCCATGTGATTGAACAGTTTTTGTCTTGTCTTTGCCTCGTCACTTGATAAGCCCGGTGGCACTAACGCTGCGGCTGCCCATCACGGTGCGGTAAACAAGTGCTTTGCATCTTCGATGCCGGTTTTGAATTGAAACATGGCAAGCCTCTGATGAGCTGATGGTGCTCAAGCCAACCACTCAAGCAAAGGCTCGCCATGCACACTAGGCTTACTGAATCAGATTCGAGGACTCAAAGCGAAATTGATCGAATCTTTGCATTCGCCACACCTGACACCGCTTCAGGTAACGTGGAAACAACTGGGCGGCGTGGCAGCCCGATGCGCGGTCGGTTCGGAGAACCGAGCGACATTGTCGCTCAGCTCTCCGAGCTGATAGCGTCTCCACGAGTGTAGGATTTAGTTCAACGTTCCAATCTTTCGTTGTGATTGCTCACCGGGGAACGCAGGGGAGTTACTTGTTGTTTCCCTTTCCATTCCCTTTGCCGCCGCCTCCATTGCCTTTGCCTTGGAGCACGCTGATTGACTGGGTCACAGCAAAGGATTCACCGTCGACGGTGTTCCCTGACAGCGTGGCGTCGGTGTCATTCGCGTCCAATCCGGTCAGGGTGACATCGAACGAAGCAATCAAATCTAAAACGCCATCCCCGTTTAGATCTTCATAACGGACACGTGGCGTCTGATGTTTCTTGTGCCGAGAGAGCGAGTCTTCGGTTCCGGTAGCCCCGAAAAGCAGTGAGTCGACATCAATATCGGCAGGGTCAAAGCTATCGCTCGATAGCATCGCAACGTCCACCAAACCTCGTTTCAACGAAATTGCATTGGTGTCGTCGCCCGGCTGGATATCGATATCTTCGAAGACGTCCGTCAATTCGATTGTTACCGTGGCCACCGACGACAATGCTCCATCGGACACAGAGACCTGCAACGTGAATTCGCTGGTGGTTTCGTAATCAAGCAACGAAGCGTCGTTGACCGTGACATTTCCAGCGCTGTCGACTGCGAAGGCACCCGGGTGACTTTCTCCGACCACGGAGTAGCGAAGCGAATCGCCCTCGGGGTCACTTGCCGACAGACTGCCGACCAACGTTCCTGGATCGGAATTTTCAGCGGCGACCAAGGTTTGGTCGGCTATCACAGGCGGATCATTCACCGGGGTCACGTCAATCAGCACCGAGGTACGTGATTGGTTGCCAAACGCGTCTTGCACGTTGTACGAAAAACCGGCCTGTCCAACGAAGTCGGCGTCCGGGGTGAACGTGACAGTGCCATCAACGTTCTGTTCGACCTGCCCGCCAACGACGCTGACGATCCGCTCGATTTCGAGCGAGTCGCCATCCACATCCGAATCATTCTGCAGAATGTCGATCACGACAGGGGTCTCTTCAGGGGTCGAGGCATAGTCGGGATTGGCGACGGGGCCCTGATTTTCAAACGCACCAATATCGACCGCGCCAAATGTCGGGCGACCGAAGCCGCGCTGATCCACCGTCGGAATAGAAAGGTTCGGTGCCGGGTTCTGTCCATCGGGCGCACCGGCATCGAGTGCGGGGCTGCCTGTTAACAAAGCGTGAGTCCGCGTGGGACCACCGTTGTCTTGCAGCGGAGCCAGCCGAGCGTCTTGCCCGACGAGATCACCCACCGCATTGAAAAGGGACGCATTGCTAGGGTCCGATACCAAGTTGTTTCCGAGACTGAACACCGACTGGTTTGGATCCGAGACATCCGACGGCATGCTGACCGAAGAGGTTCCCGGCGCGGTGTTTCCATCAAAAATGGTGTTAATCACCAACGTTTGACCAGAAATTGCGAAGAGGCCACCACCGAACAGCGGCGCTCCCGTCGGCGATCGTCCGGCCGCATTGTTTGCAATCGTGCTATTGATCAGATGAACCGGTCCGCTGCCGGTGCGAGACATCATCCCGCCTCCATTCCCGTAAAGCGCCGTGTTTCCAGAGATCGTTGTATTGACCAAGTAGGCTTCGCGACCGGCCATCCACAGTCCCCCGCCTCCGCCGTACAGCCCCGATACACCGCTACGGTTATTGGCAAGCGTCGATCCATCGATCAGCAGCGAGCCATTTTGCACGGCGACTCCGCCGCCTGAGTAAAAGGACGTGTTTTCGCTAATCTCGGAGTCGTCGATTTCAGTGTTCGAACTGTCGCTGTAGACCCCGCCGCCGTCGCCGTTGGAAACGTTGTATCGAATTTGTGAATTCTGAATGGTTAGCAAGCCGCCGCCGGTTTGGTTGATCCCGCCGCCATCGACGCGTTCCTCGATGGTCTCCGAACCGTTGCCGACGATGGTGGTGTCCACAATGGAGACTTCGCTGACGGAGACGAAATACGCCCCGCGGAAGATGTTTGATTCAAAGGTGGAATCCTCGATGGAAGTGGTCAGCGGCTGGTTGGTGCCTTCATTGCTGACACGGATACCGGCCAATGCATTTTGCCTTGAGTTCACGCCAGTCACTTGCACGGAACCGGACGTTTCGAACAACCCGATTCCCATTCCGGCACTTTCTGCAACGACCGTGTCACGGATCACGATGTCGTGATTGTCACGCCCATAGATTCCGGCGAACAGCGAATTTGGAGTTCGGATCCCATTGCGAACGACCAGTGTTCCTTCGATATTTCCACTCGAGACCGAACGAAAATTGATTCCGTTGACCGCGTTGTAGTCGAAAAAGGATCCAGTGATTGAAACGGAATCGGCGGTGCCGACGTAGATCCCGTTGTTGTCATTCCCGTTGAAGTAGCTATTGGTCAACTGGATGTCGCCCATGGCGAAAAAGTATGCGCCGTTGTTCACATTGCCATTGGCGGTGACGTCGTCGGTCGAAAACGAAAGGAGCTCTCGACCGAAGATTCCGTTGCTGCCGTTACCATCGAAACGACTATGGGTGATGCTGACATCGCCGGCAAAAATTGCGGCAAACCCGCTCAGTTGGTTTTCATAGGACTTCACTTGATCAACGATCAGAGTGTGTGGAATGGTGCCGGTAGCGCCCAAGGCTTGGATACCGTCTCGGCCGCCGGTGACGTCGAAGTTGCGAAGAGCGACGTAGCCGCCAAGTTGCGGTTGGATCGAGATCGTGTTGGTTGAGACGGCTGCCAAGCTTCCGTCAATGACCACGCCGTTTTCGCCGCCCGGTCCAGCGCCGTCCATTCCCTCCAGTTCCAGACGCCCGTCCTGGTTCGCGATCGAGAGGTTTTCGAAATAGGTTCCCGGAGCGATTCGAATGACGTCATCTTCACCCCCATTCGCGCTCGCGACATTGATAGCCGCTTGGATCGACAGGAAATCTCCGCCGCCAGTGGAGTCCACCACGTACGCAGCAAGCAAGCGACGCGCCTCCACCGCCTCGAGTCGAAGCGTACGGCGACGCGAACCACTTCGTGAACGCGATTGCTGCTGGGATCGAAAACCAAAAAACTCTCTGAAAGCCATCGATAGGTGCTCCGCATCGCAGTGAAAATACGCTGGGGAACAGCATCCTGACCCCCGGCCTCCATCCAAAACCGGGGTGCGTGACCCCAGCCTCAAGGGCGGTGATTCTAACGGAGAATTGCCGCGTGGGGGCGCTAGCTGCCTGTCGGCGTTCAGGATTCGCGAAAAAGCTCGCGAGACAGAGTCCCCTGGTTGCGTGATTGGGGACTTTGGAACCGAACCATCGACCCTATTGATCTGGATCACTAATGGGCAGTGCCGATATTTTTCTTGGCGGTGTAGCGCAGTACGCCGCTCACCGGCCCATCTCTACTTTTCGATCGGTTGAGTACGTACGATGCAGTCCTGGACTGCCATTTGTTTTCTTGCACAAAGGAGCATTCGGAGGCGAACTGTGACCGTTGAGGGCAAGCCATGAGCGGAATTGAATTCCAGCCCGCCGAACAGGAAGAACAGCAGCGACCGGCTCTGATTAGCGTTTCATTAGTGCAGATTAGTGTTCCCAAATTGCCAACCACTTATCATCTCTAATCGAACACGAATCCGATTCGGGAGGCATGAGTCGAGCAAGGTGAAGACTGACGCTGAGGTTACCAGTCTCGATGACTGGGAAAACGCGAGCCTCGACTTCTTTCGCCCTGGCCGATTGCGGGGCTCCCGAGTTTGCGTGAGCGTGTTAACCAACCATTGACGGAAGATGGGCTCAGGGCGGTTCGCTGGTGTGTCAGGCCAGGCAGGGCCTACAGAACCGAGCAACATTGTCGCTCAGCTCTCCGAGCTGATAGCGTCTCCACGAGTCTGGGGTTTAGGTCCTTGTTCGCCGAAGAGCAAAAAGTTACGCGGACTGGATTTGTTCGATTGATCGCTTTTCGAGGGCGTTGATGCACTTTTGACGATGACGATTACTCGTTCCTTCAATGCCTTTTCCGGCTGGATTCCAAAGGCTCCAGCGACGGCCGAACACCACCGGGTGAAATTGACCTTCAGCCAATCGTTCGCTTTGCATTCAGGTTCCTACGGCGTTGCCGCAGGCTACGATGATTGAGGCCTTCGGCCAAAGGTGAGTGGGCCGACGATGGTCCCGAAATCGCTGCCCAATTCTCCGAGGAAACTCGCGATCAGTGTTTCGATTTGGCGTGATTGAGTTGGCACTGGTCCAAGTGCTTCGGCAAGGCCTCATGCATCGGTCGTTCGAAATCGATGCGAGAGTGCACAAGGCAACAGGTCACCAGCTTCATCGCGGCCAAGCAATCGCAACGGCATGCTTCGACAAGTGCAGTTCTGAGCTTGCTTGCCATCGGCAAAGCATCAGTACAACAAGACGCTCGGGATCGTGGTACGCCAAATCTAAAATATATTTCAATCGTTTGATTCGGAGTGGCATTGTCGTATGCGACTGAAGTCAGATCAACGGCTCATCACCCGCTGAACAATTGCTGGTTGATATCCAATCGCTTGTTGGCACAATAGATAGAGCCAATTACTGCTGCTCTTGATGCTCCAAGATGCGTCACGAGTGCTAGACACTTTTAGTCACTTGTTTTCATTGCTGATTTTCAAGCATTTCCAGGAATTCAGCAAAGCCTATGGCGATCTCATCACATTGTTGATGTTCTTCGCTATTCCAGATTACAATCCGTGGGGTGCCCGTACTCCCATAATCAAAGCACAAGTACGCACCGTGCGGCATCGCAGCAAATGGCACCAATGTTTTGCGGACTCCAGCTTCCGTCATCCAATTCTTAACAACGTTAATATTAAACTGTTTGATCGCCGGAGAAGATTTGTAGCTGTCGGAAAAGTTCAGGAATCGTTCGATACTCCCCCAGTTAAACATCCCGTTTACCGGGATTCCGCCGTGGTATTCTCGTATATATTTGACATAGGTTTGGTCAAGTTTCAAACCGGATTCGGCTAATTCATCGACGAGTTCGTCAAACTCCTCTTCAAAAACTATGCCCAACAGCGAATTTGGTATGTATTTCATTTCTTATTGGCAGGGTTTGTTCGCCAAAGAGCATATCCCTTGTGGCCATTGGTTAACGCATGCACGGCACGCTCAACTAATCGGAACCAACCGTCACGCGACATGTGGTCCCATACGTACCCATTTGGTGTACGGAATTTTTCTCGGAGTATTCGATCGTGCAGTCCATATCGTGTACCAATAGTCTCGGAGACAAACACTTTTCGACCCAAACTCATTCCGGTCTGGAGGTCGACCACATCTACAACGTGTTCACTGAAATTTGCAACGCCATGTTTGTTTAGTGCGGCTGCTTCTGGGATCAATCCGTGTTTTCGAGCATGTTTTCGAATCGAAGATCTCAGTGGCGTCAGCTTTTCGGCTGCAATTCCCAGGCGGCTCGCAACACTGCTCCATTGAAATACCTCGCCATTGGTTCGCTCGATCGCATAGGCTAATGCTAGTTCATCGAGGTCATCAAGTATATCCTCTCGAGCCTCAATGCCGGTTTTCGCGTTACCGTAAGTGTTATGCACCAGCGTCCCAGAGTTGCCGACGTAGTAGACGTGTTCGGCGTGGACTTCTAGGTTGTAGACGGGTTGGGGGCCGGGGCGGGGGTGCTGGTTGAGCACCCGTTTCGTGTCGCCGGCGTAGGTTTGGACTCGCTCTCCTTGGCTTAGCTTTCCAGCTTGAACGTATTCGCCGCGATCGACTGACCAGAACGGATGATTGCTCGTGGTGCCGATTGTTTCCGAATCAACATCGTCGCCGATTTCTAAGTCAATCACGTCTCCGCTGCTGTGATGAAACGTTGCTGTGATGACTTGCCCGTTACCGGGAGTAATCGGTGGCGCTGGCCGCAGATCGAGGACCAGCGCTGGGCCGGTGATCTGAAGCTCGGGCAAGTCCATTTCGATCACCAACGCCGGTGATGACTGGTTGCCTATCGATGACAACGCATCAACGATCGCAAGCTCGCGAAAGAGCGGACGCAAAGGGGAGAGCGGAACGGACGGGAGACTCGCTTCGTCGTTTGAATCGAACGTGTCGCCAAGCGGTAGTTCGCGTGGTGCTTCTGTATTCGAGTCGTTCTCGGCGAAGAGATAACCGAGTTGTTGCTGTACCCAGGTTTCGGGGCGCAGCAGTTCGATGTTTAGCTCTGACCCGTCAGGTTTTGGCATCTCGAGCGAGAGCTGAATCCAATCGCTCCAGTCTGGTTCCTGCCACGTTGAACGTTCGAGCGAGGTAATCTCGGGATTGTTGGCGAGGACACGATCGCCGACTTTCAATTCCTCGATCGGTTTGGTGCCGTAGCCATTTGACGACGAAGCGTTTTGCCGGATCTGCGAAAGATCCGTGGTGATTCGATCGGTCGATGGCTTTGGAACCAGGCACATCCCAGCCATGACCATCAAGCTGGCTGCCAGGCACAGTTGGCGGGTGGATCGCTTGAGGCGGAAGTGGCTGGACGACGGCATGTTGATGGTGCTTGGGCGTGCGGTTGCTGAATTTAGGAAAGCCAGTGATGCTGAGTGGTGCGAGGGCGAGGAGGGATTCGTCGCCTCATCCACTACGGGAGAGAAGAATTAGACCCAGAGGTCTCGGTCGAGGTTGCGGTAGTTGATTGCTTCGGCGAGATGTAGTTCGTTGATGGATTCGTCGCCGGCGACATCGGCGATCGTCCGGCAGACTCGCAGGATCTTGTCGTGAGCCCGTGCCGATAGCCCCATCTCTTCGACGCTGTGACGCAGCATGTTTTGACAGGTCGAATCGAGAATGCAGTGCTCGCGAACTTGGCGACTACTCATCTGGGCGTTGTAGCGAACGGGGCCGTTGCCAAAACGTTCCGCTTGACGCTGGCGGGCCCTTTCGACCATCTCGCGCATTTGACCACTTGTGGTCCCGCAGCATTCGTTGCCGGACCCGGAAAGCTCTTCGAACGGGACAGCCGGAACTTCGATCTGAATGTCGATGCGATCCATCAGCGGGCCCGAAATTTTCGACATGTACTTTTCAACTTGCGGTGGTGTGCAGTTGCAGGCACGCCGGGGATCACTCCTGTATCCGCAAGGACACGGGTTCGCAGCCGCCACAAGCATAAAGTCGCTTGGGAACGTCGTCGAACGCAGTGCTCTGGAGATGGTAACGATGCCGTCTTCGAGCGGTTGTCGCATGACTTCGAGTGTCTTGCGGTTGAACTCGGGAAGTTCGTCGAGGAACAGGATGCCGTTGTGTGCTTTGCTGATTTCGCCCGGCGATGGTGGGCTGCCGCCGCCGACTAGTCCTGCGTCACTGATCGTGTGGTGTGGTGAGCGAAAGGGTCGTCGGGCGAGAAGCGGTTGTCCCGAAGGCAGTTGTCCGAGCGCTGAATAGATACGCGTCGTCTCGATCGACTCCGGAGCACTCAACGTTGGCAGCACTGTCGGCACGCGTTTGGCGAGCATCGTTTTGCCGCTGCCTGGCGGACCGATCATGATCATGTTGTATCCGGTTTAAGACAACGAGGAACGTCAGTTCCCTCGGTGATTCTTCCAAAGGACGTCAACCGGTGGCTCGACGAACCGCCAGGAAACCCCCGCTTTGTCCTTCGTCACCAATTCGATACCCGAGCCAAGGCTCCCAGGGGGCACCAGATCGAAGTTCGCACCACCGGTCGTGAACACTCTAATGAAACGTCCTTCCCTTGTCATTCGACGCTCTTGAATTGATTCGACGAATGAATTGAAGTCGACGTAGTTGAATTCGGAAGTCTCTTCCAAATTGTTCCACAGGGCGACGGACCAATCGTCTTTTTGCTTTGCTTGTTTCAGATCAGCGAATCCCTGACTGGATGATGGAGTGTCGCAATCATCGAGCGACAGAGTTTCGGCGTAGCCAACTGAAAAGACTTCTATCCGCTCAACCAACTTCCGAACATGACTTTTGAGCTTCATTCGAAGTTCAATCGAATCGTCCTCGTGAATAGCCGAGAGAAGTGATTCGAGATCGCTTCGCCAACGCTTTATTGTTTTAGAGCTCCTGCTAACACTTGCCAGTGAACGAGTGAGCACCTTTTCGTTCTTCAGCAACTCGCGTTTCAGTTCTTCGAGGTCTTGCAACTTTTGTTCGTATCGGTTGCGAATACTCTTGCTTTTCGTTTCCGCGATTTGATCGACCAAGTTCTCCATTTTTGCATCGCATTCGGTCAGCTCAAATTGCGTTGCTTCAATATCGCGATTGAATTGATCGATTTCGTTTGCCTGCTGATTCTCGTTTGGCAATACGACAGAGGGATCCAGTTTCGCAAGATTACTAAGGATTAGCTTTTCAGATTCAAGGTAGTTCACTGGATTACGCTGGCATTTGAAATTTCGAACTGCGTTGTCGCAGACGAGGTATCGCCAGTTGTCGTTGCCTTTGTCGACGAATCGCATTGATCCACCGCAGTAGGCACATTTGGCCAACCCTGAAAATAGGTTTTTCCCCTTGTCTTGCCGTCCACCAGTGCCACGGTTTTTCTCCATCAACGACTGGACAGCCGAGAATAGTTTGGGATCGACAATCACGGGATAGTAATCCGGGATGGGATCGCCAGTAGGTACTCGCTTTCCATCAACTTTTGTGTGCGGCTGATACTCGCCAATCACCGCACGGTTTTTAAGGATCTTTTTGATATATGTATCTCGCCATCCGCTGGGCCGTTTCCAGCCGCTTGACTGGTTTAGCTTGCTTTCGATTTTTCGTATGCTAAGCCCGTCCCGCTTCCACTTGAAAATGTTGTTGATGGTTTCGACTGCTTTGGGAATCGCAACTCGCTCTCCTCGGTGTTTGCTCTTCTCTGGATCGAACCATGCTGGAAGACGTCCAGTCAATGTGCGTCCTGATTCCCGAGCTTCTTTCCTTGCATGATCCCGTGCAGCTTTGCCACGCTCACTTTTTCGGAGCGACTCATCTTGAGCCCGCTGCATATAAATGATCAAGCCAATGAATTCACCCGAATTCTGGCTGCTTTGGTCATAAACAACTTCTGGTGACAGAGTTGCAAGCGAGACGTCGCGTTCCCAAAGTTTGAAAACAATTTCTTTCAATGCATCGCATGGACTCTCGCGAGTCAATCGGTCGATGTTTTCGACAACCAAGATGCTACCCTTTTCGATTCTTCCCGCTTCTACATCTTCTAAGAATCGGCCGAGTGCACCTTTCTTTCGATGTGCACCGCTGAAGCCACTCAACCCGCGGTCTGTGAGGCGTAGTGAATCCTCGAAACCGATGCCACGCTTATCGGCAAACTTGCGGGCCAGTTCCAATTGACGACGCTCGCTGTCACCGAGTGACTGCTCGGGCGTCGAATACCGAATGTAAGAATAGACTTTCGGTGGCTGATCTGATTTTGAGTTCATTGTGCTGCTTCCCTTTCACAGCTGTTCCCTAGAATTGAGACGATAGCGGGCAGGCGGTAGGGAAACCGCTTTTCGGGAGCAAACCTATCCCGCTATCGTGGTCCGAACAACGGACTTGTCCATTGTCGCCAATGTCCCCTCACAAGGCACTTCGCTCATCCGGAGTCTGATGGCGAATAGCGATGGACGCCATTGTTCGGTCACGCGATTCCGTCTCAATAACACGGAAACAACGGCTGGACCATGTTCACCGATCCAACGACGAATTGATTCCGACACAACCCAGCTCCGTCAGCCACGGAGCAGGCTCCCCGTACATCGGGAAGCACGGCCAAGTGGTCGGGGGTCAATTTTGACGCGACCAGAATACGAGCAACGCTCCCGTTCCACTCGACATTTGATTCTTCGCCTTCGATCGCCAACCCGGTGCTAACTTCCATCACTTTGTTGTGAATGATGGAATCACGGATGCGACCGTCAACTTCGTTCACTCGAACGACATCAATCCAAGCTTCCGCCATTAAGCGATTGCCATCGAAAGCCGTGTTGAATACCCAGCCAATACGCTGTCTTGAAAACACTTCTGGGTTCCCCGCATATCCATCGTCATAGATACGCGGATGGTAGGCAACGATAGGTTTCCCATTCCAATACGGGACACTGTTTCTCAACGATTCGGCAGTGTACTTTACTGGACCGCCGGAACCGCTCCACACTCCCACTGTAATCATGACCATGGAAACCACGTAGTGATCACGGTCTTCTAGTCTGCGAATATTGCTCACGGGTTAGTCCCAGAAATGAGGAGTGTCGAGACCGATTTCCGGATGATCCTCCGGTGACAATTGCGACGAATCCCCTGCAGCACCGTGGTATAACGGGGCCCTGTTCTGTTGGGGCATTGGCACTGGCTCACTGAAGGACATTATCGGAGTTGGAAGTCCGTCTTCATCGATCATGTACTGTTCGTGCAAAGGTAGATCTGACCAAGCCGGGCTGAAGTTGTTCAGCTGCGTCGACAGAGGCAGCAAGCCTTCCTCGTCTGATGGATGGCCAAGATCGGTAGGTAAGGTTTGATTTGGCATATTGGAATGCACGTTGACAACGTTGCGAGTGATCATCAATTCAGTCCTGAAATCGAGTTGGAAATGCAAATCCGACGTGGATAGCACAGAAGGTCAAATGAATAGTTGCGAAACCTCTGAAATCACAGCATTGTGTTGCTCTCGCGGACCGGGAGCAAAGGATCTGTTCGAGAAGTCTTTTTCGAACGGCCGCATCGATTCGGTTGGAATTCCGCAGCTGTTCTTAAAGTTGTAGACTGCAACTTCAAGGTAGTTGCGTAGCTCGCAGAGACGGTCTTCCAGGTCAACAAATTCTTTCGCTTTGGACTCTGGAACATCGCCGCTCATGTTTTCGATTTCGTTTCGCAATGCGTTCCAAAGTCGATGCGTCTTCGCGTATTTCGGAAGTAGCACTGCGAAGTCCTTTTCGTGCTCTTCCCGGCTTTCCCGGCTTTCCTCAAGCAGAACGTCATGTTTCGCGTCTTGAAGCGACTTGTAGTACTCGTTGACATTCTGCTGCATCGTCTTGAGCTTGTCAGCGTTCTCGGTTGTCGCCATCCCGCCCAGTATTGTTTCCTTTAGCTCATGGAATCGTTTTTTCTCTCGCTTGAGTTTTGCATTCCAGTACCAAGCAATCGCTTTAAGTTGTTCCAACTTCGTTGAGAAACCAGTGATCGACACGCCATGCGGATTCACTTCACGATAGTAACCGTCAGGGTAAACCACCCACTCACCATCGATCACCCAATCTTCCCCGTGTTCTTTTTCGAAGATCTCGCAAATGTTGAAAGGGCTGTATTTTGGGTTAAATGACATTTGGGAACTCCAAGTAAACGAGCTAAAACAGAAGTGTCAGGCGTAGAAAGAAAATGAATTTGGATTGCGAAGGGCGGTTACGATTCGTCTTCCAGCACTGGCAGAACAACTGACTCCTGCTACTACGTTTGCAACATCGTCATGCCCGCCTGATGGATGATCGATCACATCTTTGCCACCACTTCTCGTCCGGCGTTCAAGGCCAACGAGCTGCTCAACTAGCACCGGGTAGTCAAGTAATTCGATTTGCAGTGACCCCAATCGCGGAAGCAACTCCAGATATAGAGCTGACTTGTTTCGGTCTGCTTTCTTGAAACGGATGTTGGAGTCACGGAATGCCTGAGCAACCCAATCAGCTGCGTAGTTGTCGCCGGTCACTTCTCGAATTCCGTATTGTCGGAGTTCCTCGCACATCTCCTTCGCGACTTCATACGGGCAAAGTCCCGCCTTGTATCTGCGAATGAAATCCAAGGTGACTATTCGGTTGCGATAGTGAGCGATTGCCAAGGCATGGTCATCACTTCGTCCTCCGCTCATGTCCACGAAGGCGAAGTATTTGAAATCGGGACACGGCAGAAGCTGTTGTCGCCCGTTAATTACGACTGCTTCCACCGCATCCCGTGAAATGAAGGCTGAAATGTCCTCGCGAAATTCCCCGTAGTATTCACTTCTGGCGGATGAAGGGTCTTCTGCCATCGCCGCATCAACAATCGATTGGGATAGCGTCGGATTTAGACTTCGACTCGGGCAATTCACAACGAGAACGTTGCTAGAGTCGGTCCCAAAGTGCCGTTTGAATGTTCGGTACGTCCATCCGCGTTTTGCATAAGGACTGCTGATTGCAATCAGCTTCCCTTGGCAAGTCGCCAGCGATGGTTGGATTGCTCGGATCAGTTCCGTATCACTTTTGACTTTGCTTTCTTCTTCAAGTCCAAAGAACGCGATTTCGTCGACGATTGCGGCCACCAGTGTGAAGCCGCGAACGGTACGGAAGTCGCCCGCCATGATGCGGATCTGAATCCCATTTTTAAGGTCAAAGCCTTCTTTGGTCTCGCCAACTAACTCACCTGCGAGCATCGGCACATCGAATACCGAACGCAGATAATTGCGAACTATGGTGCCTTGGTTTTTCGTCGGTGCAATGATCGCAACTACACCCCGTTCACCTTTGGCCAGTCGCTTTTCATTCCCTGCCAACGCAGCTTCATAGGCTCCGAGCACAGCAGCGATGCGAGATTTCCCCGATCGCCTACCAGTCAGAAATAACGCGGTATCGAATCCGTTGGTAGGCAATCCGCTCGCATCGCGACTAGCTACTTCGCGAAGCGTCTTTTTGGAGGATTCCCCGAGTTTGATACCGTGCAACGCCCGCAAACATGCGAACCATCTTTTCCACGTTGCGACCGAGCCACTGGAGTCTTCCAGGAATGGCTTGAACAAGTTGGGATCACGGCAAGCGTCGATAATGTTCATGACTTGGACTCCTGCAAATAGGAGGACAAATCAGTTGTTTTCCGCATCGCTCGTTTGAGTCCCAATTTCGCGAGCAGACCGCTGAGTGCGTTGACGCCTTGAGTGTATGTGCCCAGATCGATCGGCTTCCCATCGAGTGCGTTCGCTTCCATCGTTTCCAGTTGGACAGCGATGAAGACAGCACGACGAGCCAAAATCTCTTGTTGGAATGAGTCCACTCCAACATCCTCTAGAAGCCGCTCAACATTGCGGCGAATTAGTCGAACTACCGCCTGACGTTGATCCAAAGTTTCGATGAACTTCGGCTCAAAGCGTTCCGGTAGCGTCGCCGGCTTTTTGGCCTTTCGAGCTGATCGCGTTGATTGACGTTTGGTCGTAGACATCGCCCCTGAATCGGTTTCCGATCTTGGGTGATAGGTGGGGGATAACCGTGTACAAATTGACGTTTGGGATTGTCTACGAAAATCAAAAATCTGTCACACATTTTGTTTGGCTCAGTAGATTCAGCGTTCTACGACGCCCAGATATCGGCGAACGGATGACTTGGAAACATTCATCGCGTTGGCGATTTGTTGATAGGTTAGACCTTGCTGGCGAAGCTTGATCGCTTCAGCAGGATTGACTTTTGATCCGTCTTGCCTGCGTTTGGTTCTGCCCTTCACACCACCCTTGTACTTGCCTTGCTCTTTGGCTGCGTCGATCCCTGCACGTTGGCGTTCCCGACGCGTTTGCTGCTCGATTTCGGCGAAGCCAAGAAGCAGGGAAGCGATCATCTTTCCAATCGTTCCACGGAAGTCGAAATCTTGGGTGACGCTGGTGAAGCCGATTCCCTTCGACAACCAACCCGATAGCGTGTTCATCCCCTGGACCATGTCGCGGGAAAGGCGATCGAGTTTCCACACGATGACCTTCGACACCGTTCCGTTTCTGATTTGTCTATCCATCTTGGAAAACTCCGGGCGATCCATGTCGTCACCCGTGGATTTGTCGATGAACCAACGCACGCGAGCGAGGTCAAAGTTCTCGCGATCTAGGTACTGTTCGATCTCTCGTTTTTGGGATGCTTCGTTTTGCTCCTCGGTGGACACGCGGATGTAAACGGCGATGGTGGAACGTTTAGCCATTGTGCTTGCCGGTTTTCGATGGGACGGATTTGAGATTGATCGATCGTATCGCCCCAAATTGTTTGTGGCACTTAGGGTATACCCGACATGAACACACGATCTGACAACGTCAGTCCATCGGAAACACGGGACTTTTGGGGTGACTCAGAGCGTTTGGTCCGCCCAACCCTAGATGAACACCGCAACGTCCGGAGACGACGGCTGACGGGCTGGATGATTGAGACCCAATGTCTATCGAGAATGGCCAGAAGTGGCCGTAGCCATCGCGTCAGGGACGTGGAACGAATTGATTTACGTTCCACCGAACGGATCTGATGACAGATCCGTTTTGCGATGTTGAAATGCTTCGATGATCAAGAAGCAAACCGGTAGGGGAATTAGCGACGGGGAAGCGTTTTGTTGCTCCCCAGGGTCTTATTCACCACGGTTAGTGATCAAGTCTGCTAGCTAGTAGCTTGGATGATCGCAGTTACGAGACCGATTAGGGCTGTTAAAAGTGCAATCAACGGAGACCAGAAAAGTAGGAAGTTGGACTGATCGGGTGATTGGTTGGAATCGCTCACTGGTCATCCTCATCCAATTGGGCAAACGCTTGTTCGATGGCATCTGCAGCGTTTTGTGCCTTTCGTGCAAGTGCTTTCTCACCCGCTTTTGCCAGTTGAATTAGCTCTGGAATCCGCTCGGCAACTGCGATTCGTGTTGCGGAGTTAAGTTCTGAAAGCGATCTTGAACTTGCTAGGTCGTCGAACGCATCGGTGGATCGGTCCCAGTCGTATTCGGAGACTCGCATCAAAGGGTAAAGGAACTCCAGGTACCAACGTACCTCAGGAGCTTGTTCATAGCCTATGCAAAAGATGTCGGTAACGTCGACCTGAATGAGATTTTGAGCCCCAGGCATTTTTTTTAATCGCTTCTCTGCGAATTCGATTTTTGCTTGGAGATCAGCTAACGATTTGAAAAGATCGTCAGACAGACTTTTCGAATTGGGTTTGGGCATTGGATCACCACTTAATGGAGTAACGCTGTTTGGCTCCCTGCAAGAAGTGACGGCTGCCGTTTAGAGCAGCATGTCGAGCCCCGGCTAAAGGGTGGAAGTCCAGTTCCAGTATCACGCTCTCTGGCGAGAAGTCAATCTCGCACTTCGCAAAAAGTCGATTGCTTAATTCTTTCGTGCGTTCTCAATGAGCTTGCTTGGGGAGACGCGGAGTGCTGTGCATACAGCAATGAAGTCCATGACGTTGAGCGACGACTGGTCGGTTTCGTATTTGCTGACGAAAGTTTGGTGCTTTCCAATCTTCTTGGCGAGTTCGGTTTGAGTTATGCCTTGCGATTCTCTCTTCTTCGCAAGTCGATTGCGGATGTGTTTCCAGACCTGTTCACGTAGTGCTTCTTTCATTTGTTTATTTTGAACAACCTCGATTGGGTTAACCCGTTTTAGGTTAACCGTGTTTGTGGGAGTGATGCTGTATTGTTGAATAGAATGGGGTTTACCAATTAGGTCTTGTCAGATCTGGGTTAGACAGCAAAAACATCAATTCCCCGGTGAATTTCGCGATTTATCCCCATCGCGACTTGCGATCGCTGGCAGAAGTGGGACACCTACGCACACCAGCGTTGCACAGCACTTTTGGACACGCAAAGTTTATCTGCGACCTTCCTGTATGAGCCAATGCGTTGATACAGCGTCTCAGCGATCTGCATCGTCTCGCTGCTGTAACGATTGCCGGTTTGACTTGAACGAATCGGGCCAGCAAATTGCTTTTCACGACGCTTGATTTCTTCCCAGCAAAGTCTGGGGGACCATAGCGTTGCCAAGGACAACCCGTCAGCTATTCCGTAGTAGAGATCGAAAAACTCCGAATTCGAAGGTAGCAACCCCTGACTAACTGCTCGTTTGACTTCTGGCCTAATGAATCGGTCCCAAGAGTGAGCAACGATGATTGCGTCCGTCCTCCAAGATAGTTCAATGGCATTTGCTAATTGACCAAAGCTTCGATCTTCTCGCCCGCGAACTTCGGAGAATACGTCTGTGAGGTGATGTCCTTTGGCATGCAATCTGGAGCAGAGGTGGACTGTCCTACGGTGCAATGAACCTTGCCTCTTTTGCTGTTCCGTAGACACTCGTGAATAAACGATGACTTTCTGCGGTCCCTTGTACCTTGAAAATGATTCGAACCAGTAAATCGGTTTCTGCTGTTTCGAAAGGAATCGCTGTGACGGTTTGGAGTATAGATGGCAACCAATGCGGTTTGAAGTTGTTGCAATTGACATGTAATTCTCGTTGATTTGAGTGGGTCGTTCCCGCCCATGGTGCTCAACGAGAAAGACGCTCCATGGACGAGAACTGTGAAGGTCATGACTCCTTCAAACCCGCTCTGATGATCAATCTGAGGGCCAAGCTGGTCCCTCTTCTAAGTAGTTATCGTTCGGGCCGAAATTTAGCAAATTTCGCTGACTGGCGGCCGCCCTGCGAAGCTATTAAGATTCCCCTCATGGGATACAAATTCAGGCTTAGCAAGTCCAAGAAAACGCCGTTTGGACGCTTCACAATTTCGCGATCGGGAATCACGCATTCGATCCGAACGCCGTTCGGATCAATAAGTGCAAAGTACGGTGCAAAGCGTACCCGCTCGTCTCGTTCTCGCACGGTAAACCGCAGTGCTGTAGCGGGCGGGGGCTGCCTCGGATGCCTGGGCCAATTGAGCAGCATGTCTCTCGTCGGTCTGATCGCCCTTTGTGGCCTAGTTGGGCTCATTGGGGCGTTTGTCAAAGACCCGGAAGCTACGAAGCAGCGAGAAGCAAATCGCACAGTGATTGCTTCAACGGCTGCCACACCCAACTTCGTTGCTCCGCAAGTTGACGAATCAGGTACAGGGGAAAGCGTCGAGCCAGCACCGGAAACTGCGGCCCCGGAGCCGGATGCGGTCCCAGAGACGTCTGACGACCAAAAAGCAGAGTTGCCACCTGCCGACCCTCCGGACTCCACACCTGAGCTGAAACTACCGGAACAGGATTTCCGCACATGGACCGCGGCTAACAGTTCCAGTTCGGTAATCGCCAAGTTGGTCAATTTCAATGAAACCCACGTCCAGTTGGAGCGACAGGACACGGGGAAACGGGTCAGTCTACCGATCGAGAAACTGAGTGATGAGGATCAGCGATACGTTCAGATTGCGACAACTCCGCGATATGACCAAGACGCAGAAGTTTTAGTCGGGCGTATCACGCGGATCGTGGATGGTGACACGGTGATTCTGTCGATCCGTGGAGTTGGCGAGGCGAAGATCCGACTGGAAGGAGTGGACGCACCTGAAACGGGGCAACGGTTTGGTGACGAGTCTAAGAGTTGGCTATCCAGCCAGATTCTTGGCAAAGACGTTCGTGCTGAATTAACCGGGAGCGACCGATATGGCAGAAAGTTGGGCCATCTCTATGTTGACTCAACCAATTGGGTCAACCAGGGGCTAATCCTTGCGGGATTAGCGTGGCACTACGCGAAATACAATCACGACACTCGACTTGCGTCAGCACAACAGACAGCACGTGGCGGGGCACTAGGACTATGGGCGGATTCGCAACGAATCGCACCCTGGGACTACCGCAACGGTCAGAGGGTAGAAACTGCTTTGCCAGTCAATCTTCCTTCGACGCGAGCGACTGATCCGACGGTTTACGTCACTGATACAGGGACCAAGTACCATCGATCAGGTTGTCGCCACATCAAGCAGAGTCACTACCCGATGCCGCTAAGCCGGGCTCAGTCGGGATACGAGCCCTGCAAAGTTTGCCATCCTTGATTCGAACCGTACTGAAATGGCAAAGCCCAAAAACGAACTTAGTACAGATGATTTCAAGACTGCGCCCAATGGCAATTCCAGCTCGGCAATTGGATTGGACGACTCCGATATCAAAGAACGCCATGAGCGGACGTAGAAACCTGGGATAAGTCAAACATCAATTTTGCGGCGTCACCGTCAACTTGACTGTTGACTATTTCGAATTCCTGCTGCTGGACTTCCTGCTGATTACGGTCTTAATCACGGGCGCCCACTCAATCGACATCACGCTCCAAGAGCGTGAACGAGCAATACATTGAGGATGGCAAATATTGCTGGAATCATGTCAGTTATCAAAAAAACGGCATAATCTATTGATCATTCTCCGGGTGCACGACGGTAAGTCTGCGAATTGAAAGCAAAGCTAAGGGAATACTTCAGAAATTTCAGCAGATTACCGTCATTGGCGTTGCAACCGCCATTACACCGCCGCGAGCTTGTAACTCTTTGCTGATTAAAGACTTAGAGATTTGTCTCGACAACGCATGTTCCCTCTGACACCTGACACGCCAATGACGTAAGGTGTTACTAGCAAAGGGTTTTGAAACAAGCTGAGGAATGAGTTTGACAGTTCGCAAGCAAACTTTAACATTCTCTTGGCTAACAGGGCCAATCCGAAAAATCCCCAAACTTGTAGGCAGAACCGCGCAGGCGGTTAGGCGAAGAATCCGCCTCTGCGGTCCGATCGTGAGGAACGCAAATTCTGCACTCAAGTACGGAGGAGTTTGAAATGACTGGTCCTGCTGAAATGCTGGTCGTAATGACCATCATATTGGCCGTCTGCCTTTTCGGGCGGAAACGATAGCTATCCTGGCGGCTTTCGCCACCAGGATAGCGAAGCATCGGTCTATCCAGACTCTGTCACGAGGAAATGGATAGAACCTTCGAACCGTGGTCAGCAATGCTGATCACGGTTTTTTTTTGCAAAAACTCAAAACTGATCAGAGTCAGCATGTTTGACGTGACTGATTGATGGTTCGCTGACCATGTTTATGGCTCGTCTACCGATTTAGCACTGTTGGGTGCTATCTACATCTATCAGCGTCATATATGACGCTAATAGATCTAGATACCCAGGATATCAATAACATACACCCGATCAACGCGTTCGTGGGATTTTCCGGCGTCTAAATCCTCGGATTGCTTCGCAAACCCTTTGTGGTCAATGACTTGCGGAAGATCGATGCAACTCGAAAATGCAGGGCTGTCCAGCTTCGGCCCTGGTGCCGGAGAATCCAATCTGATTCACATCCACTGCAATGGCTGGAACCGGATACAACATGATTAAATTATGCGAACCGGCGGCGGCGAGTGTGATCGCGCGCTTGGCAGATTCTTGGCCGCGGACGTCACCGAAGTCGATGTCGTACAAGCTGTGTTCTTCGAACAGTTCTTCAAGTCGACTGGGTGCGGGCGCGATGTCGACTTCGCCTGCAAAGAACGCGACGGCTTGAGAGAGACTTTCGACCGGAATGATTTCCAAGCCTTCGACGACGGCGGCTTCGGCAGCGTTTGCGGCCGGTAAGACTAAGCCGCGAAGCTCTTGGTCTTTGGCTGCTTCGATGGCGATCGACAAGCCGCCTTTGACCGGACGGGTGTAGCCTTCGAGCGCGAGTTCGCCGATGATCGCGTATTGTTCCAGCCGGTCGGGAATTAGCTGTCCGCTGCCGGCGAGGACACCGAGCGCAACGGACAGATCGAACGAGGCGGCTTGTTTGGGGAGGTCACCTGGTGCGAGGTTGATCACGATGCGATCGATCGGTCGGGTAAAGCCGCTGTTGACGATTGCCCTTTCGACGCGGTGGGTCGATTCTTTGACGGCGGTGTCAGGCAGGCCGACGAGAATGGTTTTGGGCATCGCGGCGGGAGAGATGTCGACCTCGACATCGACCGGCATCGCTTCGATTCCCAGCAAGGTGTAGGTTTTCAACCGTGCAAGCATGTCCTCGGTCCCAATAAGTCTCCTGCGGCAGCACACCCTCAATGGTGGCGACTAAACCCGCCGCTGGCAAGCGGGCGTGAGCTGGACCGAAACGTCGAGAACTCGCTTTGTTGTCATCCGCGATCAAACCTTGCTCGAAGTTGATGGAGTCCGAAGTTCGCTCAAGACAAGACTGTTTTTAGCTCGATGATCTGGGTACGCTTATCAACCGACCGAGCAGGGACTAATGCTCTGGCACCGAATCTTGCATTCGCATCGTATCGCTGACCTGAACTAAGACACGGATGAATCTACTGTTTTCCATCGCGAGCACTTCGATCGAGTGCGATAACACACGAAACTCGATCCGCTTGTCGGTTGAAGATTTAGTCCGAGGATCGTCAGCGGTATCACTTCGCGAAAACGGTCCCTGTTTATGCCTTGAGGTCGAAGCGTCCGACCTGGGCTGCGAATCGAGCATGGACTCCGACGATCTGTTGGAATTGCTCAAGCGACTTGCCGAAGTGAGCCAAGGGCTTGACTTGCGCTGGCAAATCGGACACGAACTCGATGCCCGGATGGGCGAATTTGACGGTAGCGGCATTCGTTCGGACTTGGCGATCGAATTGTCGACTGCGTTTACGGTCGCACAATCACTGGCCGGGATCATCGTCGATGGCGAGTTTGCCGACGAATATGAAGATGACGACGATGGTAGCGACTCGCCACGCGATTTCGTGAACCTTCAAAACGACGACGAGTGGAATTCGTTGACAGCGTTCGAGGAAACGTTCCAACGTTTCCCCGAGATGGACTGACACTCAATCGATCGAAGACGGTCGATTTACGACTGCTTTTTGAAATCCAACTTGATTGTCGGATTGTTGTTCGCGTCTTTAAGTTGCCAAATCAGTTGGTCGTTTTGCATTGTCACGCTGCCATTGAGTGTGATGCCTTTTCCTTGCAGGATCAAAGCATCGTCAGCCAGTTTGAATTGGCCTTGTGAGACTTGGTTCTTGCCGTTTTGCGTGTAGACCAAGACGAAGTTCGATTGGTCATCGAAACGAATCGCCCAGGCTTGTTTTGCAGAGACTTTGGCAGACCAAGTCCCTACCATTTGACTTGCATCAATGGCCGTCGGAGGTGTTGCTGGTTCAACCGCCGGGCTTTGTTGAGCCACGCTGTCATCGCTTTCGGAAACGAGGCGTGCGATCACGCTAGAGCTTGCGTCTTGCAAAACGCCTGCCACACGGCGCATGTCTTCGATCGATGCGTTTGGCGTGCCCATTGAGGTGTGCAGTACGATTGAATCGTTCTCGATTACCAATTGCACGTTGGAGAGTTTGCTCAGCTCCGTTATGGCTTGGTAAAGCAACTCGCCCTGACGAGGTGAAGTCGCAAGTGATGACGTCACTGGGATTGGCAAGTGAATGTCGATCCGCTGGCTGTCGGCATCAACGCGAAACAGAAACGCGGCCGATTCGTCAGACGACGTTTCCGCTGCGTCAAAAAGCTCGCTGGCTTGGACGCGTACGGTTTGCGATTCGATCGAGTGCTGGATGTCGTAGCCGCTCAAAAATTTCCCCAAAGAAACTTCGCCGACAATCCGATCGCTTGTTTTTGCCTGTGCCGTCGCTTCGTTGATTTGCGTGGCGGCAACGGTTTGCGACATCGTGATTTTGCTGAACAAGTCCCCGATCAATCCGCTTGCGCGTTGCGTGGGAGCGTTTGGCGTGTCTTCTGCGAGTGCGGTGACCGAAGTGCAAGCCAAGCCTGTTGTGATTGCTATCATCGAAAGTGCGATTCGGATCGGCTTCGGTCTGGCTGTCTGGTTCATGGCAAGTCTCTCGTTGTCACCTGGACGACGTTGGTAGCATCGGTGTTTCGCTGTCTTGGTGTCCAAGCGTGGAACCGATCGCCTTGTGACAATATTTTTTTGCCACATCACTGGGACGCTGGAGACCACGAGCGGAGGGGGCGGAACGTCTAGGATGAAGGCGAAACGAGGGAAATCGAGCGGTGATTGGCCAGAAAAACGTGATGACGGCGAGAGGGAAACGCCGATCGTTGAGGTCGAAGGCAAAGACTGAGCTTGCTGTAAGCAGCCAGTGGCCTACACTTACGCGGCGACGCCTACATACGGCCTCGCCCGCTTTGGTCTTTCCATTTCGGCAGAGGGATCATTTTTAGGGTTCGCCTAAGTCAATTAACGGCAAGTGCAGTAGCACGCTTAGACTTACGCGTTTCTCCCAGCGGCTCCATTTTGCCGCCGACGGGCCAAAGCAACTGCCGGTTGACGAGTCGATGGATTTGTCAGCCGGCTTTTTTTGTGTCTTTTGCAAACGATCCGTATGAACGCGAACTCCGATCCGATTTCGACCGACGGTGGTTCTGCCGACGAATTGCCGCCGAGTGTCTCGCCGAACAGTCGTGTTTCTCGCGGTGCGGTGATTGCGGCGTTCATCGTCATGATTGGCGTTGGGCTGGGCGTGTACGCGATCTTTCCAGACAGCGTCGGTGGGCCACGCCTTCCGGTGAGCGTGAAACTCACCAAAGCGGCGGTGGAGACAACCAATGGTCAGATCGCGGTGATGACGGAAGTCGTCACGGTCACCAACGAGTTGGACCAGCCGATCAAGAATCTGGCGATCGAGCTGAACGGGCAATATTTATTGATGCAGGCCAGTCCGATTGAGCCGGCGGAGACGCTGGAGCTTCCGCTGAGCGTTTTTACTGACAAACGCAGCAGCCAGCGATTCGATCCATCCCGCTACAAGGTGGATGAGGTGATTGTTCGTGGGCAGCTGCCAAGTAAGCAGCGTGGCGTGTCAAAATTCGAGTTTGACCACGAGGGGCACCCGGTTGCCTCCGAGGATGCTCCCTAATTCGGTTCCAAAACCGTATTTCGGCTGAAGTCGCCGCTTCCTGTGAAGTCCGACCGCGCCGTCCAGCGATAGGGTGTTCTAAGGACCCAGGGTTTTAGGAAAACGGGGCAATTGGCACAGCGTTCGCGTCTATTGAAGGCGTCAACGGGGTTTGACTTGTCTTTCGCCTAATTCGGCTGAGCAATTTCGATACAGGTGTTGCAAAATGCTACACCCGGTTATTCCGGAGGTTGCGAGACTGGAGGCGGCGAAAGACGTTTTTTTCGTAGAAAGAAGCCTAGGCCGGAAATAGACTCTGGATGCACAGATGCTACTCAGGCCTTACGCCAGGCTGATTCCTTTTCCCAGTTGCGCCTCAAGCCGCCGATTTAGGCGTTTTTGGCAGGTTTGAAACTTAGCAAAACACAACGGTCGTTCCGATGAAGACACGCAGGCGCCTGTTTTCAACCACCGCGGAGAAAATTCAGATGCGAGAAGTCGCAGTTCACTCGTCCCGATTTGCGAGCCGTTTACGACGGCTGGCACCAATGGCCATCGCCGTGGTTGCGATGATGGCTCCCAATGTTTCCGCTGACGAAGCACAAGTTCGGATTGTCAGCTTTACTGCCTCGGAGGGTGACTCGTACTTTGCCGCATCGATCATGCCATCGGCGGACGACACGTTGTTGGCGGCGACATCGAAGGCAGCAGCCGATGTGGTGATCATTGTCGACACCTCGGCCAGCCAAGCGGGCGATTTCCGCCGCGAGTCGATGGCGGCACTGAAGAGCGTGCTATCGAACCTGCGATCGGGCGACCGCGCGAAGGTTTATGCCGCCGATGTTGACGCGGTCGCGATGACATCGAACTTCGCGTCGTCCAACGAGTCAAACGTTTCCAACGCGATGGGCGCCCTGTCACGACGCTTGCCACTGGGCCACACCAACATGGTCGCGGTGATTGAAGCGGTTCGCGGCACGCTGCTGAGCGAGCCTCAATCACACACCCGCTCGATCGTTTATATCGGCGACGGTGCATCGATCGACGCGACCGGAAACGAAACACGATTTTCGGCGATGGTCGACGCACTGCGAGCGGACCATATCTCCGTTCACAGCATCGCGATCGGGCCAACCAAGAACGTCGAACTGATGGCGATTTTGGCCAATCAGACCGGCGGCGTTTTGGGAATCGTCGAACAATCCAGTGGCAACACCGCAGAAGCGATTGCACGCCAAGTGACTGACTCGGCAGTGCGTTCGCCGATTTGGGTCAGCACTCTTGCGGTTCCGTCTTCGCTGCACTTGGTTCAAGCGAAACGTTTGCCACCACTGCGTGTCGATCGCGATTCGATCTTGCTGGGAACGATCGACGCCCCAAGCAGTGACATCGCATTTTCGATCCATGGCGACACGCCGAACGCGAAAGTCACCATCGAAGGTGCCTCGGCTGTTGAAGCGGATCACCCTGACTTCTCGTTCTTGCCAGGCTTGGTCGCGACCGCTGCAAACAACAACGGCTTGACCCTGCCGACCGCGAACAGCGGGTTCTTGCGTCAGACTGCCGAGCTGTTGGCCAATCAATCCAGCGAGTTGGTTCGCGCCGGCAAGTTGGCATTGAAGCAGGGCAACAAGAAAGGCGCCAAAGCGATTGCCGACATGGCCGTCCAAGCGGACTCGTCGAACGAAGAAGCCAAGTCGCTGCAACGCTTGAGTGGCACGACGCTGATCATTCAAAACGATTCGCCCTTTGGTAGCGATGACGATCCGTTTGGCGGTGACGATCCCTTCGGTGTCGGCGATGTAAGCGACGCCGCGGACGAAGCACCGGCTGGCGACGCCGCGATGGATGACTTGTTCGGTGGCGACGCGGACGCTCCTCCGGCGGCTGCCGCAGACGACGATGTTTTCGGGAATCCCGATCCCGCACCGGCTGCACCTGCACCTGCCGTTGCACCACCAGCGCCTGCTCCTGCGGCTCCGGCACCTTCGGCAGCACGTATGCCCGAACTGCCACCGAACCGCACGATTGTTGGCGACGATGAAATCTTGGAAAGCGGTGGTGATCTGCTGCGAAGCGTTGAATCGCAACGTGCCGCGGTTGAAGGCCGTCTGCGGGCGGAAGTTCGCGCTTCGTTGCGGCTTGCCGAGCGTGCCTTGCGATCGGACCCGACCGGAGTTGCCGGGCAACTGAAATCGGTCCTCGCCCGCGTACAATCGCTGCCGGACATCAATCCCAAACTCCGCCGCGAACTGGAAAGCCAACTGCAGTCGGCAATCCAAGCGGCCAGTGTTTCCGAAGCTCGCTTCGCGGCTCAGCAAGAAAACATCATCGCACAGCAAGAAGCGGCTCGTGCGACCGCGCAGATGTTGGAAAAGACATTCCGTCGTGAAGCAACTCTGCAAACTCTTTCGCGTCAGATGAACGCGTTGATTGACGAAGGCCAATACGACAAAGCGGACGGCGAAGTCTCGTTGGCATTTGCGGATTTGGCTGGCGATTCGATTACCGAAGACTCGGTTGCCGGTCGTCACTTCACCGACCAGCCGTTGGCGCTTCAGGTTTATGACCGTGATCGACGTTACAAAGAAATGCGTGAGCGTAACTTTGTTGACGCGTTCTCCCTGGTTCTCAAAAGCAACATCCCATTTGTTGACGAACCGCCAGTAATGTACCCCGATGCGGACGTTTGGCGTGAGCTGAGCGATCGTCGACTGGCGGAGTACGGTTCGATCCAATTGGTCGGCGATAACGAAACCGAGCAGATGATCGAAAAACGATTGTCTGACGATACCACGCACCAGTTCATCGAAACACCGTTGAACGATGCGATCCGTCAGCTCTCTGACGCCCACGATATCCCAATCGTGATTGACCGTCGTGCGTTGGACGAAATCGGTGCCGACGAGGAAATGCCGGTCAGCATCGACATGAAGAACGTCAGCTTGCGTTCGTTCCTACGTTTGATGCTTCGTGACCTCGACTTGACCTACTTGATCAAAGACGAAGTGATGCAGATCACGACCGTCGAAGCGGCCGAAGAAAACCTGGTGACAAAAGTCTATCCAGTCGGTGACCTTGTTGTGCCAATCGTCAACCTTGG